>JABSRT010000007.1 GCA_013214945.1 Gammaproteobacteria bacterium | reverse complement strand
GGATATATGGCTGCAATGTACTCTATTTCAAAGATCTAAATTGTCTTGCAATAGGAGAGGGTCCATATATGGTATTAAATGACTCTGACAGTACACGATAAAGAGGGCTCGAACTTTAATTTGCGATAAGCAGCATATTCTATGGCGTTGTCCCGCCATAGAGAAGTCAGTACAGTGTGTTCATGTGAGTGTTTTTATGAATGTTATTGAGGCAGTTTTTCGCGAATAAGCAGCTCGATTTTCTGCTTAGAAAGCGCTTTTGAAAAATAATAACCTTGGCCTAACTCACAGCCAAGTTGTTGTAATAATTGGAACTGCTGCGCATCTTCAATGCCTTCGGCCAATATCTGAACGTTCAAGACATTACCTAAGCTAATAATTTGTCGAACAAATTCTCGATCAACTGTCGTATTGCAGATGTTTTCAACCAAACTTCGATCAAGTTTTAATTTGTCCAATGATAAATTCAAGGTCCGAATTAAGCTTAATGACGAGTAACCAGAACCAAAGTCGTCAACCGCAATAGCAATGCCAAGTTGCTTAACTTTAACGACATTCTCAATCAATACATTAAGATTTTTAGCGCTGGTCGTTTCTGTTATTTCAATTTCTATTAACGAGGTCGGGCAATTGGTTTGCTCAATAATTTGAGCGATGCGGGGAATAAACGTGGTCATCTCTAAGGTTTTAAATGAGATATTAATGGCTATTTTTGGTGGCTTGAGCCCCTGCTCGGTCCACGCAACTATTTGCGAGCACACCCGGGTAAATACCGATAAATCAAATTCAAAATGTAAACCTATGTCTTCGGCAATCGTCACGAAAACATCTGGCGATATGGTACCGAGTTCTCGATGGTGCCACCGAGATAACGCTTCTAAACCGACTAATTTATTGCTGCCAAGATCATATTGCGGCTGATAATATATTTCGATTTGGTGTTGTTCGATTGCATTAGGAAACTCATCAATAACTATCTTATTGAACAGCAAACTGTTGGTTGCTTGCGTGGTTGCATAAGCATATTCTGAGGTGCTGTATTTTCCGGCTTGCTGCATCGCCGTATCGGTAGCAACCTCCATTTCAAAGTAACTATCGTATTCACCACCTAATTCACTGATGCCAATACTAAAAGATTTACTAATCTTAATATCGTTTGCTAGCTCAATTGGTTGGGCGGACAAATCGCATAACGTTTGGCATAAAGTAGCGATATATTTTCGGAATTTACTCGTGTCTAATTTTTGATGATTATCCAATAAAATACCAAATTTAGCATTTGAATAACGGACGACTAAACCATTATTTTGCACTATTTGTTGCAGTTTCTGACCCAGAATTGCTAAATAATCATCACCGACTTGATAACTATGGCGAAAGTTAATCGTTGAAAAATTATCAACCCGAAACATAACCAGCGCCAGATCAAAAGGCGTAGTTTCAGGTTGGTTGAGCAGGTAATTACCTTTAGAGCTAATCGCCCAGCCATTAGGCAGGCCAGTAATAGGATCTATTGATTTGTCAGTTACTATTCTAAAACGCAACTGGTACTTGCCCTCGCTATCGCTTTGGCAATGCAGCTTAACGGGCAAACAATAATGGTGTTGATTTTTTAAATTACCAGCGCCAAAAACACCAGTTTTAGTACAACTAGCATCGGTATATAGCTGGTCAAGACTCGCTATTTCCTCTGGTTGTTGGGCCTCAACTGATAATAGATCTTGTAATCGATTGCCGATAATATCTAACTCGGCATAACCAAATAATTCTAAAAATAATTCATTACACGTTATTACAAAGCCATTTTCGACTGTAATGACTGGCAGTAATAGGTTTTCTGCATTGTTCATTGTAGCGCTCACTGGAACTAAAAATATATTGAGACGCGTAGGCCACAACCGCCGCACTATAGCATAGACAGGCCGAATATCGGACTTTCATGCTTTCTAAAAGCCAAGCTTAGCTATTACAAAACAATCAAACAACTAAATTTATTCGCAAAAACAAGCTGATATCAATGGCTAACTTAACGAAATTTCAGTGGTAAATTTAACGGTTCTAATAGACAACGATGTATGAAACTTACGAATATTTAAATCTGTATGCAATACGCGCTCAACAAAGGCCTCAAACGCTTGAATATCTGGCACTGAAATCAGTAAAACAAAATCGTAACTGCCAGTTATTTGATAACATTGAGTAACTTCAGCGGCCTGTAAAATTGAACGGCGAAACGCCTGATAAATATCTTGGCGGTCACGTTCCATTTCTACCGACACCATTAAGGTCATTTTGTTACCGGCTAACTCTGGGTTTACCAGCGCGACATCGGCATAAATCACCCCGTTATCACGTAACCGCTTAACTCGCTTTAGACAAGCCGGCGGTGACAGACCAACCTCTGCGGCGAGTTCAACATTGGATTTACGGTTATCTTGCTGCAATAGCACTAAAATTCTACGGTCTAGTTGGTCAATTTCCATTATTTCTCAGAAGCACCATATAACTACCTAATATTTCATAATGTAGTCAAAAAAGAAATTTTAGTCTAGTTTACGACCTCAATTAAAAATATAATTATCACAAACAACGTTATTATATGGCTCTGAATTACTAAACCGGAATTAGGCAATGAGCGCATTCATCACATTTTTCAAACAACTCGCGCAAGAAGTTATTGAGGTCACCATCACTTTATTTAAAGTGATGATCCCTATTATTATCGTTATAAAAATTATCGAAGAAATGGGCGGCATTGTATTACTTAGCCAATGGCTCGAGCCATTAATGTCTGCTATTGGCCTGCCAAGTGAGCTGGGCTTAGTTTGGGCCACGACTTTAGCGACCGGTATTTATGCCGGACTAATGGTCTTTGTAAACCTAGATATGGAATTAACCATTGCGCAAGTTTCAATTCTCGGGACCTTAATGTTAGTTGCCCATTCATTGCCTGTTGAGGCGGCGATAACCAAAAGAGCCGGAGTAAGCCTGTGGGTTACCCTGCTAATTCGGATCGGCGGCAGCTTATTACTCGCTTGGATATTACACCTAACTTACCAAAGCACTGGTGCCTTGCAGCAAACAGCTCAAATCGTGTGGCAACCCACTCAAAATTCAGATCACAGTTATTTAGCTTGGACCTTGGCTCAACTTGAAAGCTTGGTGATGATATTTGTAATAATTTCAGTCTTAATGTTTACCCTTAAAGTATTAAAACTACTGGGTATTGAGCGATTAATGGCAGTACTGTTAAGCCCATTATTAAAGTTATTAGGGATCAGCAAAGAGGCGACTAACCTAACCATTATTGGCGTCACTTTAGGGCTGTCTTTTGGTGGCGGTTTGCTGATTAACGAGGCAAAAAAGGGCCACATTCCAGCACGTGATATATTCACCGCTTTTATGCTGCTAAATTTACTGCACAGCCTAATTGAAGATACCTTATTAATTTTGTTAATTGGTGCCGATTTTAATACCATCTTCTGGGGCCGATTAGTCTTTTCTGTCTTACTGGTAGCACTGATTGCTGCGGGACTAAGAGCATTAGACACCAAATTTTGTGAACGGTATTTATACCAAACGGTTAAGTGAACGTAGATTATTAGCCATGCTGGCGGTTAAGTTCAATACACAGAGTTACAGCGATAATTGCAGTAACTCTGCCTATAATCTATATTAAGCATATCAAAAAAATCAGCGGCCACCTGCAAGCTAAGCGAGTTAAAATAAAGTCGATAATTTAACCTGTTAACAACCTGTTATTTCATGTTAATCTGCTGGTAAAGGTTAGTGCCAATGGAGGGTTAATGAAAAATAAATTATTTTTGCTGTGTTCATCCCCTGAAAATAAGTTTGAAACCCGCCTTTTCATCGCTAGATTTGAGCGTTATTTCAAGCAAAGTAAAAAAAACAGCCCTTTATTACTGCTCGCTTCGTTTGTGTTAGCGGCTTATCAGGTTTATCTTAATACCCCAACTTTACAGCTGATAATATGGCAAACTTTGTTAGTTTTTTTTATTGTCGCCATTTATAAAATTGACCACCAGCAGCAATACTCACCGGATATTGAGCGCCAATACCTATTGCTGAAATCGCGAATTACTCGACGTTTAATTTACGGTCTAGGCATTGCGGTATTGTTTGGAGCCAGCTGTTTCTTACTGCCCGATGAGACTCCCTTTGATCATTTAGCCTTATATTATATTTTTCTTGTTTGCTTACTCGCAATCATCTTAATCAGCAACATTACGTTCCCTGAATACTATTTCGGTTATGGCTTTATAATCATTAGTTTAATACTAACCCATACCTCGACTCATGCCAGTGGGCACAGTGAGGGCTTTCTTATGATTGCATCGCTGGTATGTCCCGTAGGGGTACTAATGATGACATTGAAGGCAACTGAAATGTCACACCGGGCGATTAACGAAATAGCACTAAGCCTAATGCTCACCAAGCAAATGGCCGAGATGCTTGAGCTGCAGCAAACTATAAAGCACCAATCTGAGCATGATGAATTAACTGGGTTGGCCAATCGGCGTAAATTTGAGAGTAGTGCCAGTGAGCTTGAGAATAATGCCAAGTTAGGCAATATCAGTTTTGGGGTGGTCTATATTGATCTCGACAAATTCAAACCTATCAATGATACCTTTGGCCATATTTATGGCGATTTGGTGTTACAGGAAATGGCACAACGATTAAATGCTTGCTGCGCTCGACAATCAGACTTAGTGTGTCGAATGGGCGGTGATGAATTTTGCATTTTAATTAAAAATGTTATTGGTCAACAACAGCTGCAAGAGTTGGCTCAGTCGATCGAGTTTCGACTCGGGCAAACCTACTCGATCAATGGGGTCGACTTTAATATTGGTGCCAGTATTGGCACCGCAACCTATCCTACCGATGGCGATAGTGTTGATGAGTTAATCTGTTGTGCCGATAAAAACATGTACTATCACAAACAACAAAAACTCGCGCTCACTTAAGAGCGCAGTCAGTTAAATAGTGATCAAATTCTCACCGTTAAACATTACAGCGTCATCTATTGCATTGATAATCTAGTAACTTGAAATGTTTACGCGCTATAATGGGACACATAACCCCAAAATAAGCATTAACTTTATGACCTCAACAGCCAGCTCTAGCACCAACCGTAACGGGCGTGGCCCGTCGGTCACTCGGGTAATGGAAATAATAGAGGCTGTAGCCTTGGCGGCACAACCGATGTCACCGGCTGATCTGTCGTTTCAATTAGAGATCCCCAAAGCCAGTCTCCATCGTCTGTTGCAGCAACTTGAAAGTGACGGTTATTTGCAAACCAATATGCGCGGCAAGGTTGTTTCAGGCAAACGAATGTATAAAGTAGCGCTTGGGGTTATTTATAGCAGTCGTTATCAGGTTCAGCGCCAAGCTATTTTGCAGCGACTTAGCCGTGAATTAGATGAAACCTGTGGTATCGCTATCCCCGACGGGATCGAAATGACCTATTACGATCGCGTTGAGTCGAACTGGCCACTGCAAATGAATTTAAAAACAGGTAGCCACGTACCACTGTGGTGTACTTCAAGTGGCAAATTATATTTAAGCTCTTTGCCTAAAAATATGCGCAGTCGCATCATCAACAACTTGCCGTTAGTCCGATACTCGCGTGCGACCATTACCGATACAAAAAAATTGGAAGACTCGCTAACCACAATCAGGGCCAATGAAATGGGCGTTGATAATGAAGAGTTTATGGATGGTATGGTTGGCTGCTCAGTGCCGATTGTTAACGCTGAAGGCCATTTTATTGCCAGCCTTTATACCCATGCCCCAATCATTAGAAAAAGCTTGCCGCAACTGATAGCCCTTGAGCCTTTATTACGAAAAGCGGCCGAAGACATCAGTAATCTGGTCAGCTCCCCTATCGCTGATAGCGGCGAATAAATTTCCACACCAAAAGCATTCGTTACAAAGCGTATCAGTTAACCGCTGATACGCTTTTTTTATATCAGTCAATCATACCAACGCGCTGCGTTAGCTAACCAATTTTAGCTTGGCATAGGTTACAACTACCCTGCATAATCGTGATAATAAATAGACGTTTAATATTCAGTAACCAAGAATGCAAACGTCACCATTTAAACCGTTAATAAGGACCACTATGTCGAGGGTATCATCAGCACCAAATACGGCGCAGGCTAACACCAAAAAATTAAACATCTTAGCCGAGTTAATCCAATTTATTCGTCCTTATCAAGGCCGAGTACTGGCTGCCGTTATCGCCTTAATTTTTACCGCGACAGTAATGCTGTCTGTTGGCCAAGCGATCAGAATGCTGATCGACCAAGGTTTCGCCCAGCAATCAAGCGAGCAATTAAAAAATGCGGTGTTATTTATCTTTATCATCACGCTATTAATTGCTGCTGGCACCTATACCCGATTTTATTTAGTGTCGTGGTTGGGTGAAAGGATCAGTGCCGACATTCGCTTAGCAGTATTTAATCATGTTATTACCTTGCACCCGAGCTATTTTGAAACTAGTGGTAGTGGTGACATAATGTCGCGAATAACCACTGACACCACCTTATTGCAAAGCATTATTGGCTCCTCGTTTTCGATGGCGCTGCGCAGTGGTTTAATGTTGATTGGTGCTGTAGTGATGTTATTTGCGACCAATATTAAACTAACGTTAGTGGTATTAGCAGTCGTGCCTTTTATCTTGGTGCCTATTTTATTTTATGGCCGACGAGTAAGAACCTTGTCACGTAAAAGCCAAGACTCAATGGCAAGCGTCGGCAGTTATGCCGGTGAGGCGATTGAGCACATTAAAACGGTGCAAAGTTATACCCGAGAGCCCCAAGAGCGTGCTTCATTTGCGATTGAGGTCGAAAAATCATTTGAAATTGGTCGTCGTCGAGTTCAGCAACGAGCGGTATTAATTGCTGGGGTTATTGTGATTGTGTTTGGCGCGATTACCGGCATGTTATGGGTTGGTGGCAGTGACGTTATTGCCGGGGTAATGAGTGGGGGCGACCTTGCTGCCTTTGTTTTTTATGCCATTTTAGTCGCCTCAGCGCTGGCCACTATTTCGGAAGTATTAGGTGAATTGCAACGAGCTGCTGGCGCCACTGAGCGATTAATTGAGATTTTACAAGTAGATAGTCATATTAAGGCACCCGTTGATAAACCGAGTGCTGTCGCTGATTTAGCCGCTGAACTTAGCTTAGTTAATGTCAGTTTTAATTACCCATCGCGACCAGATCAAGCGGCAATAACTTCACTTAGCTTAACCGCACAACAAGGCAAGGTGCTGGCGTTAGTAGGCCCTTCTGGCGCGGGTAAATCAACCTTGTTTGAACTGTTATTACGTTTTTACGATCCGCAAACGGGTAATATAACCCTAGGCGGGGTCGATATCCGCGAGCTAGATCCAAAAGAGTTACGCCAGAAAATGGCGCTGGTACCACAACAACCGGCGCTGTTTACCAACGATGTTTTTTATAATATTCGTTATGGCAAACCCGACGCGACAGATCAAGAAGTGATCGCGGCGGCAAAACTCGCTCATGCACATGACTTCATTATTAATTTACCCGACGGTTACCATAGCTTCCTTGGCGAACGCGGGGCTCGACTTTCGGGCGGGCAACGGCAGCGTATCGCGATTGCCCGCGCCATTTTAAAAGATCCGGCTATTTTATTACTCGACGAGGCAACCAGTGCCTTAGACAGTGAGAGCGAAGATCATGTTCAACAAGCCTTAGTTGAATTAATGCGAAACCGCACCACCTTAATTATCGCTCACCGTTTGTCGACCATTAAACATGCCGATCAAATTGCGGTGCTTGATCATGGCGGTTTAGTTGCAATGGGCGATCACCAATCCTTAATGGCCAGTTGCGATTTGTACCAACGATTAGTTAAGTTACAGTTTAAGCACTTGAGCGACAGCGAATAACATTGATAAAAAAGGCTAATTCGGCCGTTATAAATAAGCTATAAACAAAAAAAATCCGGTGATAGACTCACCGGATTTTTATTTACTTATTTTGTGCAGAAGTTATGCTGCGATTTTATATCTTAATGATTAAGACGGGAAAGCAAACTGCGCGCCTTCACGCACACCGCTTGACGGCCAACGCTGAGTAATGGTTTTACGCTTAGTGTAAAAACGTACTGCATCTGGACCGTATGCGTGTAAATCACCAAATAATGAACGCTTCCAACCACCGAAACTATGTGAAGCAACAGGCACTGGTAGTGGTACGTTAATACCAACCATACCCACTTCAATATTGTCTGCGAAGTAACGTGCTGCTTCACCGTCACGAGTAAAGATACAAGTACCGTTGCCGTATTCGTGATCGTTAATTAGCTTCATCGCCTGTTCCATGCTGTCTACTCGAACCACTTGCAAGACAGGACCAAAGATCTCTTCTTTGTAGCTGGTCATTTCTGGCGTAACGTTATCAATTAAGGTGCCGCCAACAAAGAAACCATCACTGTACCCTTCAACTTGTGGCTCACGACCATCAACCACAATGGTTGCGCCCTGCTCTTGAGCATGGTTGATATAACCAACTACTTTATCAAGGTGCTGTTTGGTGATTACTGGACCAAAATCGTTGCTGCTATCGCTATAAGCACCGACTTTTAATGACGCCATTGCTGCTGTCATTTTTTCAACTAAAGCATCAGCTGCTGAATCGCCAACGGCTACGGCAACAGACAAGGCCATGCAACGCTCGCCAGACGAACCAAAAGCTGCGCCTAATAATTGGTTTACTGCGTTGTCCATGTCAGCATCAGGCATGATAATCGCGTGATTTTTCGCGCCGCCTAGTGCCTGACAACGTTTGCCATTTTTAGTGGCTGTTGAGTAAATGTATTCAGCAATTGGAGTTGAACCAACAAAACTAACGGCTTTAACACGCTGATCTGATAATAAAACATCAACGGCTACTTTATCACCGTTAACTACGCTCATTACGCCATCAGGCAAACCTGCTTCTTTTAATAACTGGGCAATGAATAACGTTGAGCTAGGATCGCGTTCCGACGGCTTTAAGATAAAACAGTTACCGCACACGATAGCCATTGGGAACATCCATAATGGCACCATCGCTGGGAAGTTAAATGGAGTAATACCAGCAACAACACCTAATGGCTGGAACTCGCTCCATGAATCAATGTTAGGACCCACGTTTTTGCTGTGCTCGCCTTTTAGTAATTCAGGTGCGCCACAAGCGTATTCAACGTTTTCAATACCGCGTAGTAATTCACCCGCAGCATCGTGTGAAATTTTACCGTGCTCTTGACCGATTAATTGACAGATTTTTTCGCTATTTTCTTCAAGTAATTGTTTAAATTTAAACATTACTCGAGCACGCTTAAGTGGTGGCGTGTTGCGCCATGCTGGGTATGCAGCTTGTGCACTGGCAATTGCTTGCTCTACAGTTTCAACTGAGGCAATAGCAACTTGGCGATCTGACTTACCAGTGGCTGGGTTAAATACATCTTGTGTGCGCTCTGCGTCGGTAGTGATTTCACCATTAATTAGGTGCCCAATAATGTTCATAACAAATTCCTAAAAAAATTATATAAAATGGCAGGGTTAATTCTCTTTGTTTTAACTAAAGAGTCTTAATCCCAAAGCCCTTGATAAATAGTAACCATCTGTTCTACCGATGGCACACGTGGATTATTACCTGGCGAACCAGAGGCTAATGCCTGCTCAGCCATGGTTTGACATACTTCAAAAAATTGTTCACGTTCAATGCCAAATTGCTCCGGCGTCGGCACAGCCAACTCGGCGTTTAGTGCACGCAATTCAACTAATAACTTTTGGTTAGCGATTTCATCACTGTCTTGCGAGGTCGCAACGCCCATAGCACGTGCACAATCAGCATAACGCTCTGGCGCAGCAGGGATTGAAAACTCGGTTACGCTTGGCAATAACATCGCGTTCGACAGGCCATGAGGCACATGGAAAAAGGCCCCAATAGGTCGGCTCATGCCGTGAACTAACGCAACAGACGCATTAGAAAATGCAACACCCGCTAAGGTTGAACCTAACATCATCGCTTCACGCGCAGCCTTATTACTGCCGTCGTGATAAGTCGGGCGTAAATTAGGGCCAATTAACTTCATCGCGGCAATTGCTTGGCTATCGCTATATGGGTTAGCCTTTTTGCTGACATAAGCTTCCATTGCGTGCGTTAATGCGTCGATGCCTGTATCAGCGGTTATCCGCGCTGGCAAACTCATGGTCAAGTTGTAATCAACCAATGCCGCAATTGGCATAAAACCTAGGCCAACGCATAGCATTTTTTCATCACTGGTTTCATCAGTAATAATGGTAAAGCGCGTTACTTCAGAGCCCGTACCAGCAGTGGTCGGAATTGCAATAAGCGGTAAACCTTGCTCGTTAACCATACGTGGAAAGCGATAGTCTTGCATTACGCCGCCAAAGCGCGCCAAGATTGAAATTGCTTTAGCGCTGTCAATCGGGCTACCGCCACCAAGGGCAATAATACAGTCGTAATCACCGTCGCGTGCCGCCGCAACGCCAGCCTGAATAGAAGCAACGGTTGGCTCGGGCATAGTGTCGTCAAATACGTCACACGCGATATCTTGTTGGGCCAAAGCGTCGCTAATAGTAGCGGCGTATCCCAATTGCACCATCATTTTATCGGTCACAATAAGCGCACGTTTACAGTCTAAACTGCGTAAAACGTTAGGGATCTCAAGGCTGGCTCCAGCGCCAACTTGCATAATTCGTGGCAGTACTATTTGCGTCGACATTGCTCTCTCCATTTTATTTATTATTAGCTAACAACAATCTTACCGCTAAGTTGATTCAATTTAAAAAACATACCGGACCAAATCAACATAATGGAACTGTATGTACCATAATAGAGAAAAAGTTTAATGTCAAATTGTTTTCATAATGGAACCTTGAGTTCCAAACTGTACTTTTTTGCATTGTTTCATACAAAGGTAGATTCAGAACTCAGAATATTTAAGTGTTTAATTGGGCTAGTGCTTGCTGATAGAAACTTCGAGCCTTGTTCCATACGACTTGGTCGTCGGTTTCTTGCGCTAAAGTCAGTAAATGAGGCAATAACTGCGCGGCAAAGTCTTCGCTGCTTTCTTTGGGCAAGACCGTTGGCAAATGATCAACCGCCTGAATGTAAAGCCCGGCGACGGCCGATTCAATAATAGGGCGCGGTAACTTGGTAATGGCTTGATAAATAGGAATGGGGTTGTCAGCACTGTTTGGATCGCAACTGACATCGCTAATTAAGCTAAGTTGTGGTGTGCAGCCAAGGCTTTTTTTTGTGACAAAAGGCAAGGTGCCGGGGGCTAAATAAGCGCAGTTGACCATAATGTCAAAGTCATTAATTGCGCTAAACGGCCCGCCTACTTTGGTCTCTGCAATATCCCATGAGATCACCTCAATGCCGAGCTCTTTAAACAACTCAACTGCACCCTTGCCGCTGCGACCATGCGCGCCAATCACTAAAGCGCGTGGCGGTTTTACCTCAGCCAGCATTTGGCTACGTAATTTTTTAAGATAAGCGGCTTTGTTGTTATAACTGACTTGAGCCGGGAATGGCGCTGATGTTTTTACATGATGATAATAACCTGCTACCGCCATTGCTCCGCCAACATAGCCGGCCCAAAAACCAAAGGCGCAAACACGACGACCGCTATCGTCTTGCAAAAACTCTAAATCTAAAATTTCACCACCACCACTTTTAAAGCGACTTAGTATTTGCGTTGCTTCATCTTGGCCTTTAAAGGCATGGGCAAAATAAATATGGCGGTGAACTAGGCCAAAGTCTTGCAGTTCAAGCTCTTTTAAACCAACAATAATGGCTTGATCAGGCGCGGTCGGCCAACTGCCCGGCTCAACTAATTGGCAACCTGCCGCCAAGTAATCTTGATCATCAAATAAGCGGTTAGCGCAGCGCTCAACCATCAGCTTGCTGCCACCAGCAATTAAAGCCTTGGCGCCAACAGGTGTTAGAGGAGTGCGACGTTCGCCGATTTTAACTTCGGCTCGCAGCCAAAAAATAGTGTTCATCTGTATTTCCTTAGCTTGATTAAAGAGTTAAATTTTGTTCTGTGTTGCCGGTGAATTGGCGACCACATGGGCCAAGAAGTCTTGGGTTCGATCCCATTGCGGCGAGCCCAATACTTGCTGGGCAGGTCCGGTTTCAACAATGCAACCATCAGCCATAAATACCACGGTATCGGCGACCTTGCGGGCGAAACCAATTTCATGCGTGACACACACCATAGTCATGCCTGACTCGGCTAAATCAACCATTACGTCGAGCACTTCTTTGATCATTTCAGGATCAAGGGCTGACGTCGGTTCGTCGAGCAACAATATTTTTGGATCCATCACCAATGCGCGTGCAATCGCGACTCGCTGTTTTTGACCACCAGAAATTTGGCCGGGATACTTGTCAGCTAAATCAGCGACTCCAACTCGTTCAAGCAAGATTTTTGCTTTGTGATCTGCTTGCGATTGCCCCATGCCCTTAATATGAATCAAACCCAAGGTGCAGTTTTGTAAAATGCTTAAGTGAGGAAATAAATGAAAGTGTTGAAACACCATGCCAACATCTTGCCGAATAATCTGACTAGCGACTTTTTTATTGGCAAGGCTGCGACCAAATATTTCGACCTGCCCTTGCTGATATTGCTCTAAGTGATTAATGCACCGAACCATGGTTGACTTGCCAGACCCCGATGGCCCACAAACAACCACAATTTCACCGGTCTTCACTTCAAATTCAATGTCTTTAAGGGCATGAAAATTTTCGAACCACAGATTAATCCCGCTTAACGAAATAGCAGTTTCTGGTTGGTTGGGGTGCTCTAATGGCTCCATTGTAATTTCCTTTCCAAATGCAGGCTGTATTGGCTCATGCCATAACAAAGCACGAAAAATATTGTCGCAATTAATACCAGCGGCTCTGTATGCAGATCTAACCACTTTTTATCTAACGCCATGTTTTTTGCCATCAGCAAAATATCAAACAAACCAATAATTGAAACCAAGGTGGTATCTTTTAACGTGCTAATAAAGGAAGTGACGATATTGGGGATCATCAAGCGTAATGCTTGCGGCAGCACAATGAACAACATGGTTTGCCAATAATTCATGCCTAATGATTGAGCCGCTTCGGTTTGCCCTTGTGCTATCGCCTGTAAACCACCACGAACGTTTTCGGCCATATAAGCGCCAGAAAATAAACTAACGGCCACCAGTACTTGGGCTAATTTATCGAGTTCAACCGAGTTAGGCATAAAAAATGGCAACATAGTGACCGCCATAAATAACACGGTAATTAACGGCACCGAACGCACCAGCTCAATAAATGTGATCGACAAATATTTAATCACCGGCAGTGATGAGCGCCGCCCTAAGGCCAGTAAAATTCCAATCGGCAGCGCCATCATTATCGCCACACTAGCAATCACTAAGGTTAAAAATAAGCCGCCCCAACGAGTGGTTTCGACCGGAGCTAACACTAAATAATATTGGCAAGCAAAGGCCAGCACGCTCAACCCAAGCGCTGGCAGCCTAAGTCGCATCAAACTGCTGTGGCTTGGGTTTAAACCGCGCCCAAGCAGTAACCACACCAGACAAGCCACAATAATAATGACCATGGCACAGGCCACGGCAAAAAATATCTGAGCAACTATATTGTGTGTGCCCCCTAATAATAAGTAACTCGCAAAAAAGGGGAAAATAAACCACAGGCTTAGAAAAACCAGCGTTTTATGGGGAAAGCGACTAACAAATATCGGCCAAGCCCACGCGACCAACGCAATAAATACTAGGTTTATCCGCCATTGCTCAAGATCGGGATAGCGGCCATAAATAATATTATTAAACCAGTGGACTATGCCGGCCCAACACGCGCCGTCAGGGCTGATCGAATAACACTCGCGGCGATCGGCTGCCGACCAAACAGCTTTGATAATTGCCCAGTCAACCAAAGGACTGATTAACAAATAAAACAAAAAGAGCGTCGCTACGGTTAATGCCGCAGACAAAGCGGATGAGAAATATTGCTGGCGTAATCGCGCCAACCAAGTATCTGCAACGCCGGGTGGTGGTCTTGCAGTAATCGGCACAAATATTTTTAACTGTGTTTGCTTAGAAGATTGAGTCATCGTTAGCGCTCCTTAATCTGCATGCGTTTATTGAGCTGATTCATTAGCCCAGAGATCAATAAGCTGGTCACCACATAAAATGCCATTACCATCATCACCACTTCGATTGCCCGTCCGGTTTGATTAAGTGATGTCTGCATAAACAATGAGACCAATTCAGGAAAGCCAATCGCGACGGCCAGCGACGACTCCTTAACGATGGTTAGCCATGCATTTATCAGCGGCGGAATAATAGAGCGAGCACTTTGCGGAATAAGTATCAGTTTTAAGGTTTGCCAGCGAGTAAAGCCTATCGCTTGAGCCGCATTTTTTTGGCCCTGATCAACCGATAAAATCCCAGCCCTGACCATTTCGGCGATAGTAACCGAGCGATAAACTGTCATCGCGATTAACGCGGCGCAAAAAGCGGCAGGTAAAAACAGTCCACCCTCAATATTAAAGCGCCCTCGTTGAGGATTTTGCCAAGAAAAATCATCGCTAAAAATTAAAAACACCACGTACAGCATGAGTCCATAGCCGAGCCATTTGATCCCAGTTGTGGCCAACACAGCCAGTGACTTAGCTTCTGGTTCTGACGGTGACTTTAGTTGTGATTGTTGCGGTTTTAATCGGCTCGGCAGCAGCCAATACAGCAGCCATACTGCGACAGTTAACAACAAAACCATCAGCACGGGGGAGTTAGTCAGTAACTCTGGGGTATATAAACCGCGATTATTAAGAAACACCGACTCGCCCAAGGTAAAACTATTTTTAGGTTTGGGTAATTCAAGAAACACCACCACGAACCAGAAGATAATTTGGATCAACAATGGAATATTACGGAAAATTTCAATATAAGCACGGGCTAAAATTGCCACTAACGGATGTTTTGAAAGCCGCACTACCCCCATCAAAAAACCTAAAACGGTCGCAAAAACGATAATTAAAAAAGATAAAATAAGCGTATTGCTCATGCCAACCAGATAAACCCGCCAATAGTTCATGTCTGGGCGGTAATCGATAATCGTCCAGCCAATATCAAAACTGGCCGTGCTGGTTAAAAAATCAAAACCAAAAGGTAAACCCATTAAACGCAGGTTTTCAATCATGTTACTGCCAAGGTAATAAACTAAAAACAACACAGTAATAATGGTAAAAATCTGATAAACCCAACCACGCAAGGTCGGGTTATGCCATGACCAACCGGTATTTTTTTGTTGTGACGAAGAAGTGATTTTCATGGAAAATACCCGTTGTTATTCCCCCGTCAGACCTTGAGTCGTTCACGAGCGATAACAGTGATGAAAGCGGTAAGAGCGGCTAGGTTATCAACCTCTCTAGCAAAAATTAAGCAGTACATTGCCACCATTGCAGTGGCAATATACTGAACTTGTTAGCCGTTAGCGGAACGACTTTGAATACATCATGCCACCGTCAGTCCATAAGGCATTGAGGGTACCTTTACGATCTAACTTTAGCGCCGAGTTAGGCCCTAAATTACGGTCGAAGACTTCACCGTAGTTACCAACCTGTTTTATAATGTTATAAGCCCAATCTGGATCAAGCTTTAAGCCCTTATATAAATTACCCTCGACACTAAGAAAACGCTTAATCACTGGATTCTTAGTGAACTTTTTAACCTTATCAATGTTTTTTGAGGTAATTCCGAGCTCTTCTGCTTGCACCATGGCCGCAAAAGACCACTTCACGACGTTAGCCCATTCGCTGTCATTTTGACGAACTGCCATCGATAATGCTTCTTTTGAAATAGTCTCAGGCAAAATCAGGTAGTCGTCTGGCTTTTGAGCCGAAGAACGAGCAGATGCTAGCCCCGAGACATCGTTGGTCATCACGTCACAGCTGCCCTTAAAGAAAGCGGTATTACGCACGCCCGAGTCATCAAATACTACCGGCTTGAGTTGCAGATCGTGTAATCGATTAAAGTCGGTTAAATTTAATTCAGAAGAAGTCCCAGTTAAGATACAAACCGTCGCGCCCTTTAACTCATAAACGCTCGATACTCCAAGATCTTTAGCCACCATAAAACCTTGGCCATCATAAAAATAAGTATCTAAAAAGTCGACGCCTTGCGCGGTATCACGCGACAGTGTCCAGGTCATGCCTTTTGACATAATATCGGTTGAGCCACTTTTCAAAGAGGTAAAGCTTTGCGCCCATTGCACCGGGGTAAATTTCGCTTTGTTAGCATCGCCCAACACGGCAGCCGCCACAGCTCGACACATATCAATGTCCATGCCGCTCCATTCGTTGTCTTCACCTATGGTATAAAAGCCAGGAAAGGCATTGCCGATAGTACATTTAACTGCGCCCCGCTCTTTAACAGTATCAAGTGTTGAAGCCACAGCGCCTTGACTAAAGCTCAGAGCTGAAATTGCGAGGGCAACAGCGGTCGCCGTAATTTTTTTATTCGTTGTCATCATTCATCCTTAATTTGAAACAATATGGCGACCCAAAAATTACGATGCAGCTGTGATGTGATTTACCGGTAGCACCAATAAATACCAAGAAAACATGCCAGCTTAGGGTCTGTGCTAAGACCGATTAATCGTAGGTGAGGTGCCAATGTCGCATTAACGTTTAATTGCTTATTTTTTTGTTAAATATTTAAAACTTAAAAACAATAAACGCCTTTACAACTATTGTCCATAGGCCGAATTTGTTTATTTATTAGACTTTGGTCTCTAGCTAAGCTTGAGTTATTAGCAACAAATTTAATTGCATACTTTTAGCTCATAATAATGGGACAGCCATAACTATATTATTGATTTAACAGCAAAAATAAAGGTGGGACAGCCATAACTATGTTATTGATTTACAGTGACACAGCCAAGTTGTGAGAATTACAACCATCCTTGTCCTATACTCTCCCGTGCTACATTCGGCTAGTTGAGGTGATATATGACCCGCGCAAGACATTCTCAAATCGATTTAACTGCAACCAGTTTTTATCACGTTATCAACCGTTGTGTTCGTCGTAGTTATTTATGCGGTGATGATGACGTTAGCGGTAAAAACTTTGACCACCGCAGGCAGTGGTTAGTCGATAGATTCACCTCATTGTCTGATGTTTTTTCAATTAACATTGCTGCTTATGCGGTCATGAGCAATCATTATCACCTAGTGCTTCAGGTCGATAAGGTGGTAGCTGATACATGGTCAATGGATGAAGTCATTGACCGCTGGTACCGCTTGTTTAATGGTCACTTATTAGTCGACCGTTACCTAAGCGAAAACGAAATAAGCCCGGCTCATTTTGACGCAGTAGAAAAGTTAGTTGAACTATGGCGTGCAAGACTTTACGACATATCGTGGTACATGAAGTGCCTAAATGAACACATTGCTCGACAAGCAAATAAAGAAGATAAGTGCACAGGACGCTTTTGGGAAGGCCGCTTTAAATCGCAAGCATTACTTGATGACATAGCACTGCTTAGCTGCATGGCCTATGTTGATTTAAATCCGATTAGAGCAGGTATTGCACCCAACTTATCTGAAAGTAATTTCACCTCAATTCAAAAACGTATTGCGCAATATAAATCTCACCAAAAACACCATGCCAATAACAACCCTGATATATCTGGAGCTGAGCAACCAAATACCTTACTGCCCTTCGCTAGTACGGATAACACCAAAGCCATTCCATTTAGCTATCGCGATTATTTTGAATTGGTTGAATGGAGTGGTCGTCATGTTGACCCTAATAAATCGAGTTATATCAATGGCGACGAACCTAAAATATTAACAACACTGGGTATCGATGAGGAGGATTTTATAACGGCAGTAAAACACTTTAGGCGGCAATATGGCAGCTTTGCTGGCACGAATGAGCATTTACGCGACTTTGCCCACACTCACGGTAAAAGTTGGTGTAAGCACCCTAGCTAATCAATTAATTACCATAATACCAAGCAGATGCGAGCCATCACCGGCACCGCTTTATCTAAATTCTAATCAAATGAACTGAAACAAAGTAATTTACGAAAATACTGCCTGATAGCATCCAACGCGGGGAAATTCTAGGTGTTCGCTGCCATAACCAGTAATCGTGATATCAACTATTTAGTTATGGCTGTCCCTTAAATCTATGCTTAAATCAGCCCAGTAACTTAACTGCTTGCTGCAATTGGTCTTTTAGCTCACCGTTAGTTAATAGATTAGTCTCACTATCAAAATTTTCATAAAAGCTTGGAATAGAAATACTCGCTTTAAGGTTGGCTGCAAAATACTGCGCAGAATTTGTAGCCGCGGCAAGCACACTAGCAGCACCGCTAGGACCAGGTGAAGTTGATAAAAACAATGCCGGCTTATCTTGAAATACTTTTTGATTAATCCGTGATGTCCAATCGAACAAATTTTTATAAGCAGCAGTGAATGTGCCATTATGCTCCGCGAACGAGATAATAATGGCATCAGCGGCACCAATTTTACTAAAAAATAACTTTGCTAATTCCGGTTGTCCCAACTCTGCTTCGCGTTCATCGCTGAAAATTGGCATCTCATAATCATCAATATCAATGACCTCAACCTGAGCAGTCGGGTGTAAATCAGCGGTATAAGATGCGAGTTTACGGTTAATGGACTTTTTATTATTACTGGCAGCAAATGCAAGAATTTTCATTGTTTTCCTTATTCATTTCAATAGTTCTAACATTAAGTTACCTGATAATCAGCGTTGCTTTGATACATCAGGTTTACTTAATATTTGATGTGATTTGCACTCACTTTAAAACCTCAACCTAACATGAGGTAAAGCTTTTTTTATATTATTCAAAATTAATACTGCTAAATTCTTCCATCACTATTTAAAGTATCCAAACAGATATCCTCAAGGGGAGTTACCACATAAACCATTGATATAAATATAGCTCTGAGTTATCTCTTATCCAAGTTTCACTTCTTTAGTTAATTTATAAATTTTTAATATTGGAGAACACATGGCCATACATAACAAATTTATGATTAGGAGGTTGTTAAATCAAAGATATAGTTATGCCTGTCCCAACTAATACCGTCCCAACTAATACCAACTAATCAATATGAAGGGGGCAATAAAATGATAAGTATTGATTGATTGAAAATAAAAACCAAAGCCCTTAGAGCGGGGCTTTGGTGGGAGTCACTTGAGTTATCGCTTTGCTTATACGCTAATATTTAGGTGCGATAATAACTTGTTAGCCGCTAGCTCTGAGCTCGCAGGGTTTTGTCCTGAAATCAGCAAGCCGTCTTGCACAGCAAAGGCTGCCCAGTCTTCAACTTTTTGGTAATCGCCGCCGCGCTTAATGAGTTCGTCTTCCAGTAAAAATGGCACTATTTCAGTTAGGCCAACTGCCGCTTCTTCAGTATTTGAGAAACCTGTGATTGCCTTGCCTTTAATCGCAAACTCACCATTGGCTTGTTTAACATTTAACAAAGCAGCCGTTGAATGACATACCGTTGCAACCGCTTTATCTTGACTCAAGAATGATTCAATCAATGCGATAGAGTCACTGTTATCGGTTAAATCCCATAATGGACCATGGCCGCCTGGGTAAAATATTGCGTCAAAATCACTAGCGGCAACCGATGCTAATACTGCAGTGGTTGCTACTTTTTCTTGTGCCGTTTCGTCGTTGTTGAAACGTTCAGTTGCAGCAGTTTGAAAGTCAGCAAGTTCGCTCGTTGGATCAACTGGCGCTTGACCACCTAATGGTGAGGCTAGCGTAATTTCAACTCCAGCATCAAGAAATGCATAATACGGCGCCGCAAATTCTTCAACCCAAAAACCAGTCTTAGTGCCGCTGTCGCCCATTTGATCGTGTGACGTTAATACCATCAATATTTTCTTGTTCATTGTAATTACCTTATGTTTGTTTAATGAGGTCACTATAGACTCATCGACAGCAACCGACAATGCAGATAAAATCAACTTCACTGTTCCATTTATTGATACAATGTGATTATTGAGATCAGGAGTTAGATGATGGACGTTTCATTCGAACAGCTAAAAAGTATGATGGTGTTTGCTCAAATCGTTGAGCAAGGTAGTTTAAGCGCCGCGGCGAAACATATTGGCTTGTCCAGAGCCGTAGTCAGTTACCACCTAAAAAAACTCGAAACGCAACTTGAGATCAAACTGCTAAATCGTACCACCCGTTCGCTTAGCTTAACCCAAGCGGGTGACCAATATTATCAACGCTGTCGGATCATTGCTCAGCAGGCAAGTGCAGCCAACCAGCAAGTCGAAAATTATAAAAATGAGCCCGTGGGTTTATTAAAAATAACCTGCCCAGTGAATGTCGGTTTGCAAACTATCGTGCCTGCGCTAAATGAGTTTCGCCAGCTTTACCCCAAAATCGAACTCGACGTCATGCTAACCGACGAAGTAGTTAACATTATTAAAGAAGGCATTGATTTGGCGATTCGCGGTGCGCCATTGCCAGACTCAGGGCTGCAAGCGAGCAAACTTGCGACCTTACCAACCTGCTTATGCGGTTCGCCTAGTTATTTGAATCAATATGGCCGCCCCAATAAGCCAGCCGATTTAAGCCAACATAACTGGGTGATTTATAAATTAGCGTCGGGCGCACTTGAGCTAATGAAGGGGACTAGATCTTATAGCGTTGCGATTTCAGGCACGATTAGCACCAATAATGCGGCAGCACGAACCGCCTTTGTCGAGGGTGGGCATGGCCTTGGCCGCATTCCAGTTTATGATGCGTGGCCGAAAATTAAAGCGGGCAGTTTAGAAAGAGTGCTAAGTGATTACCAACTTAAAGCAATCGATGTGTATGGTGTTTTTCCACCGGGCACCGCCAATACCAAGAAACTGAGGTTGTTACTTAATTATTTACAAGACTTCTTTAGCAAAAAAATGAGTATCAACCAGGATTAATATCAATGTATTACCAACATCGCAGAGACATCAACAGCGTCTTAGTAAACTACTGTTAATGCCTGCGTTGCATTATTTATTACGCTGATTTATTAGTGTTTTTAATACCAAACAACAAGGCGTAAAGTACTGGCACCACGCCAAGGGTTAGTAGAGTAGAAAACAGCAAACCACCGATAATTGACAACGCCATTGGCTCCCACATTTCGCCGCCACCAAGGTATAAAGGCACTAAACCTAGCACCGTCGTGGCAGTGGTTAGCAAGATTGGTCGCAACCGTTTTTGACAAGCGGTCACGATAGCCAAGGCCGGTGCCTCTTGCCCCAGTTCCAATTCGATACCAATTCGCTCTAATAACACAATTGCATTGTTTATCACGATGCCCGCCAGCGAAATAATGCCTAACAAGGTCATAAATCCAAAGAATGACTGCCCCGCTAATAAACCAACGGTAACACCGATAATGCCCAACGGAATAGTTGCCATTACAATGATTGATTTACGAATCGAGTTAAACTGCGCCACCAATAACAACACGATAATAAAGACCGCTATCGGCAATTTATCAGCAATAGATTGATTCGCTTTGCCCGATGACTCGGCTTCACCACCCAGTTCATAACGGTAACCAAACGGCCAAGTTTGTTGCTGCTGATCAAGCCAAGGAGTCAGTTTTGCAAAGGCTTCACTGGCAGTAATGGTATTGTCTATTTGCGCCCCAATGGTCACTGTTTTTAAACGATCACGGCGTAAAATAGTGGCTGGCTCCCACACAACTTCAATGTCGGCTACTTGTTTTAGTGATACCGAGCTGCCCGTGGCCTGAGAATATACCGCCAAAGCTTCAAGTTTACCGATATCTTGGCGATCGGCAGCACTCGAACGCATCACCAACGGGATAACATTGTCACCCTCGCGGTACTGAGTTAACTCAAGCCCAGTGAGACCCGTTTGCAGTGAAATAGCAATGTCTTTTGACGATACGCCAGCCCGACGGGCACGAGTCTGGTTAATCTTGACCTGCAACTTCTTGATCGGTAAACCCCAGTTATCATTAATCGCTTTAAGGCCATTAATTTCAGCCAATTGCTGCTTAATTTGATCGACAATAACAAAGAGCTCTTGGGCATTAGCACCACTTAATCGCACCTCAACCGGATTGGGGATTGGCGCGCCATTTTCAATCTTACGTGCTTTGACCAACAAATCGGGGAAGGTATCGAAGGTATAACGATCAATTTTTTCGATTAAACCATTAATTACTTTATCTGAGGTGACGTTAATGACCAATAACGCATAATGGGCACTGGCGGGTTTAGGGCTGTGGGTCAGCAAAAATCTTGGCCCACCTGAACCGACGTAAGTGACCCAGTCAGTAATGCCCTGTTCTCGGTTTTCATTAACCAACAACTCTTCCCGAAGATAAGCTTCAACCTGCTTGGCTATTTTCTCGGTTGCCTCAATGCGGGTACCAACAGGCAGCTCTAAATCAAGTTTAAAGTACGCACGATCTGACGGTGGAAAAAACAATTTAGGGACATACTTAAGCCCCATCACCGCGACTGAGAACACCACAACGGTTGCAATTAACGTGGTCCAGCGAAACTTTAACAAACCCGATAATAACCGATGATAACCGCTATAAAACTTGCTAGTAAAACGCTGCTGTTGCAATTTAGGTTTCATGAAATAAACGCACAACATTGGCACAATGGTCATCGACAACAACCATGAACATAATAACGTTATGGTCACCACTTTAAATAACGAAGCGGTATATTCGCCGGTAGTCGATTCGGCTAAAAATATCGGCAAAAAAGCCGCTGCGGTGGTTAACGACGAGGTTAATAACGGAATTTTCAGCTCGTTGGCTGAATCAACGGCCGCCTCAATCGGCGGTTTCCCCTCACCCATTTGCACCATAATGCTTTCGGACATCACGATGCCGTTATCAACTAACATGCCTAGCGCAATAATCAAGGCCGCCAACGAAATTTGGTCGATGCTAATATTAAAAAATGACATGATCAAAATGCCAAAGATCATGCTAGCAGGAATTAAACTGGCGACGATAAGCCCAGTACGCAGGCCCAAACTTAACAGCATAACCAGCGTCACTATCGCTATCGCTTGTACAAGATTGCTGACAAAGTCATCGACCTTTTTCTCGACTTCTTGTGGCAAAAAGGAAATTAGCGAGAAGTCGACCCCTATTGGATAAACCGCAGTTAATTGCTCAAGCGCTGTCTTTACTTGTTGCCCCAATAAAATATTATTGCCGCCTAAGCGCATTGAAATAGCAATAGTTAACGCACGTTCACCATTGTAATTAACAATATTGGTCGCAGGATCAACGTAGTCGCGATAGACCTTAGCAATATCACTTAAATGTAAAACCTGATCACTGCCGGGAATTTGAATAACGGTTTTTCTTATTTCGTCAACTGACTCGAAATTTCCCGTGGGTTCAAGGGCAATTTTTTCATCTAAAATATTAATCGAACCACCGGGAATAACAATATTGCGACTGGTTAACTGATCGCGTAACTGCGAAGGTGATAAATTTAATTCGGCCAAACGTGCATTGTTATATTCAATAAAAATACGCTCGTCTTGAACGCCAAAAATGTCGACCTTTGCCGCTTCACTCAAACGCAATAAATCATCTTTGGCCTGCTCGGCAACATCTTTCATTTCTTGGTATGAAAAACCCTCAGCAGTCAGGCCAATCACAATGCCAAAGACATCACCAAAGTCATCATTAACAATCGACGGTTGGGCGTCACTGGGTAATTGATTTTGTACTGCATCAACTTTTCGTCGCAAGTTGTCCCAAATCGGCCGCATATCTTTGTAGCTTTCTTTGATGTTAGCGCTAATTATTGATACGCCAGTACGTGACTCACTGGCAACAAAGTCCAGCTCAGGAATTTCCTGAATTACTTTTTCTAAACGATCGGTAACTAACTGCTCAACCCGTTCTGGGCTAGCCCCGGGGAAATAGGTAATAACCTGCGCTGTACGAATAATAAAACCCGGATCATAATCTTTGGGCATTTGCTTGTAGGCCGATACACCAAAAAAAATCATCACAAAGAGCAGCATAAACGAGGTGCGATTATTAGTAATCGCCAAACGTGTGATATTCAAATCGAACTCCTAAATTCGGTTACTTCTAATACTTAACGGCCATGCCGTCAGTAACTTTGCTCATGCCAGCTGTTAGCACCACATCACCTTGCTTAATGCCAGATGCTATTTCGATGCCCAGCGGCGTAATGTTGCCGATAGTGACCGCGCGACGTTTAATTTCTCCAACACCGTCCGCGGTTCTCACCACGCTAAAGATATAATGACCATTGCTATCTTTTAAAACCGTATTCGCCGGTAAATAAAACTGAGATTTCAGGCTAGCTTGTGACAGCGTTCGTTGCGCCTTAACCACAGCGGTCATGCCGGGCAAAATGTTATGAGTTTTAGGGGCTACCATCACTAAAGTCACCTGATAAGACTTGGTAACTTCATCGGCCTGAGTCGCCACCTCTTTGAACTCAACGGGAAATTCTACCCCGCTAATACCGGCAAAGGTAGCGACAAATTTTAGCGGTTCATCCAGGCGTTGCGATCTAATCATCAAGGTTTCTGGCACTTCAATCTTTAGCACCACACTGCTCAAATCATGTAATGCGACTACTGCGGACTTGGCCTGAATTTCTTGAAAATTCTCAGTGTATTTTTTAGCAATAACACCGTCGAATGACGCTTTAAGCTCGGTATATTCGAGGTTATTATTAGCGCTTGCAAGTTTGGCTTTAGCTGAGTTGAATTGAGCTTTTAATTGGTCAAAATCGACCTGAGAAATCATCTTTGATCTGATCAACTTTTTAGCGCGCTGGTAATCTGCGGTCGCTTTTTGATATGACGACTTTACATCTTGCTGCTGCACTTTAAGATCGCGATCGTTGAGCTTGGCAATGACCTGCCCTTTAACTACACGCTCGCCTTGATTGACATTAAACTCAATTAGTTCGCCAGACACCTTAAAAGACAAGTCTGCTTTACGCAGCGCATCGACCACGGCAGTGAACTCATAAGCACGACTTAAATCTGGCACTGCCACCGTCATGGTTCGAACCGGTCGCAATGGTTTTTTAGTTTGCGGGGGCTCAGGCTCGCTACAACCGCTTAGAACACTGGCGACAACAGCCCACAATATAATTTTTCTGTTGATAAAATCACGCTTAAACATTGGTCACTCCAATCGGTTTGTCTATAAAACCGGTGCTTATATTAGTTAGGTCTAGATCCGTTTGTTCTTGATCCGCTTCATTTTGACGAACTAGCTATTGACGAGCATTAGCTAAAGCCGCTGCAAACTGTTCTACCCAAATATCGAGTACTTGAGTCACAGCGTCGACATTGCCAGCACTTTGCTGGCTAACAGTTACATCTAATTCTTTGCTCGCGGTCATCGCAAACACGCGATTAGGGTTAGTACCCAATAAAAACTCAGCCTCAATCGAAACCTCTGATAATAAATCTTTTTGGTCAGTAGCCATTAAATATGCGGCATTACCAGAATTAATCACGATTCGAAATGGCGTGACATCTAATACTGACCAACCTGGTTTGGTTAGTTTAACTCCTGAAAAAGCGCCACGGATAGTTAATGTATTAGCACTGGCAACCGTCACTATTTTATAATCTGCCGCTAGTGCTTGGGTCAGTTCACGATGAAAGTATGAATGCAACTCAAGTAACTGCTCACGATTGATGCTGGTTATTTGACTTTGCTTAATCCATACCTCAAACGGTTCTAGTTTTATCTCTGTAACAGCAGCCAAGCTTGACCGGTCAAATCCTGGCGCCTGATAGATGCTGGTATTGTCATATTGAGTCGAAGGCTGCAATTGTGAGTAATCACCAAGAAAGCCCGACTTCACTTGAGGTATCGTATTACTGCAACCGGCTAAAAACAGACATAACATCAGCAACAAGCCACTTTTGTTACTAACAACAACTTTCATTTTATTTTTCATTTTTTATAAAACCCTTGAAAACTTCAAATATTAGATACAGCTACTGCTATAAAATTAACATTAATTATTACTTAATCACTAACATAATTCCTTAATAATTTTGTCTGCTATTTTAATTATCTCCGATATCACTTACGCGACATCGCGCGCCAAAAAATGTCCATTTGGTGTCAGCAATAGGGTAGGATCAAGTTATACATTGCTGCCACGTAAAGTTAATAATGAGCCAAACAACAATTTCAACTGTCCTTCAGCTAATATCGCAAGCTCTGTCGGTTTACGACATTGAAGCCGCTCCTCTTTTTAAGCAAGCAGGCATAGATATTAATGCTCCTTCAAGCAAGGAACATCAGGTACCGATGACCCAAGTGTTTCATTTATGGCAGCTGGCTGTCGACGCCACCCAAAATAACGAGTTGGGCTTAGTGGCCGCTTCGCTATTTCAGCCGACTTACTTAAAGGGTATTGGGCTCGCATGGATGGCCAGTGCCAACCTAGAACAAGGTCTGCGCCGTTTTGTCGAGCAAAGCCAGCTAATTAATTCAGCGATGCAAATCAAGCTGATTGAACAAGGCGATCAACTATTAATTCAATATCATTCAAAACTAGCGCCAGCCCAGCGAGTTAAGGGCCACCCGTGTGGTATTCAGCTCGGCATTGGTTTTTTTCTGCAGATGTTTCGCATCGCAGCGGCAAAAAACATTCCGGCAACCGGTGTTTATTTTAGCTTTGCGATCACAGGTAACAAAAAAGCTTACCAAGATTTTTTCCAGTGCCCGATCCACGACAACCAAGAGATTAATGGGATTTCGTTTTCAAAATCATTGCTCAATGAGCAATTGCCAAGTCACGATCCTGAGTTAGCACAGATAAACGAAATGGCGGTCAATAAATACCTCAGTGCCATGAAAAATGGTGAAATCAGTGCCAAGGTGACCAAGATAATTACCGAGCTATTACCAACCGGCTGCGCTAATGAAGAAAATGTCGCTTTTAAGCTGCACTTGAGTAAACGCACGCTGCAACGAAAGTTACACTCTGAAAATCAATCTTTTGTGCAATTGCTAAGTTCAGTCCGTTTATTATTGGCTAAGCAACAACTAGAAATGAGCGGCTGTTCAATTACTGAAATAACCTATCAGCTAGGTTACAACTCTCCTAGTGCATTCGCCCGCGCCTTTAAGAAACACACAAACTTATCACCGCTGCAATACCGGGCGAGTCTTCGCGTATAAGTTGTCGCGTATAAGTTATCGCTAGTGGTGCACTTGCATGTTCAATTAGGGTAATTGAACATGCAATAGTTTTAACAACCTACAGAGCAAAGCGACCGAATAGCGCTGTTAATCCATTTTCATCGACTTTAGCAACACTGGGCTGTCATAGTCTACAACCACCGATTTAGTGTTCAGCCATAATCTTCTGCGTACGACTACAATCGTTAGCGCTATCGTGATTATGCTCAGCTCAATAACATTTGAGCCGACATAACTTAAAGCAGGCTCCATGATAAATTTAAACTGATTAAGCAGACTGCCTTGCGTTAACTTAATTAGTTCAAAGCTGGCATTGAGCTTTTCGGCTCCCAATAATAATGCTGAAAACACCATTGCAGCGGTCAGTTTTAAATACCACTTTATCGGCCGAGCCAAACACCAACACAGCAGATAAAAGCCAGTAAACACAGTGCCACCAGCTATTAGCTGACCGACATCGTAACGGGTATTAAACATTTGAGGCAGGGTTGTTAGCGCTAAAATAAGCACATAAGGAATGGTTAACGCGATAAATAGTGTTATTGAATAATTTTTTAGTTTACCAATTCGTTTCCAATATAATTTATTAACAGCCCAAGAAATCAGTGCAACATAGGCTAATGCAAAGCCATAATTGGCCCAATGCGGCAATCCAAATAAACCATAATAGCCCGTAAAAAAATCATCGACCAATGACGGGTAAATACCTAGATTAAAACGCCTGCCAACGCCATCAGCAAAACTAGGCATTAACAATGCGGCCAACAGCATAACGCCGATAAGTAAGTAACCATTTTTACACAGCCCTTTAATCATGTGCCCCAACATGCCTTGGGTGCTCGCCTGTTTTAATTGCTGCACCAGCACCAAGTAATTATCAACCACTGCCTTAGCGATGTCTTTTGACACCCAGTTTTGTTCCACCAAATCCACTTTTTCATCGGTTTCATGGCTTTCAAGAATGCTTTTTATTACGGGCACTCCCAATACTGCTTTGTCTGTTTGTTGATTGCCGCCACCTAATTGCTGGCCAATACTCCAAACGGCTGGGTCATACACCCCGCCTGCGTCGTGCACCAGATGATTGCTGCCAGCAAAGCATAATCGAGTATCACCGCTGTCGACCGTTGCTTTGAACTGTAATGTCGACAGCGTAGCAGCCATTGCATAAACAAAGGTACAGCCGTCAAAACCACCCTGAACATCAACTTCTTCGATATTTGTTAGGCTCGAAATAATATGCAAGCCGCGCTTATTTATAAAGCTTTCAGCCCAGTCATGGCGATCGTTATTTTCAAAACTCCAACGGGTACGTCGCTTGGCTTCGCCATCAATAGTAAAACTATAATAAAGGTACCCACCACCACTACAGACATTACAACGGACATCGCCACTACCATGACAGCTACTACAGGTGTTTGAACCACTGCCATAACAAGTTGGGCAGCCCTTGGTGGAGTAAATAGTCCGCTGCGCTTGGCTATCGTAATGCTGCGTATCAACCCGCCCCGATCCGCTGCAATAACTGCAACGGGTTTTGCCATGGCCATTACAACCACCACATGTTTTTTCACCGCGACCATGGCAGCTATAGCAAGGATCAGATCCGGTATAACGATGAGGCGCACTGGCCAAATCTGTATTACCCATCGTAAAATTTGTCGCGACATTAGACGATAAATTGCCGAGCAACCGATCGTTAAACAAAGAGTGCTGACCACTGATATAGTTTTTAGCATCGCTGTGCGCTTGTTCTTTGGCGCCTTGCATGTTGCCACAATTAATAACACCAGCACCAGACGGACAATAAGCCCCGTGATCATGGCCTGATACGCCAATTTCAATTGACCAACCAAAGGTATATTTTAGTGGCGAGTTTTTTTGATCTTGCTCGCTTAATACCACTGGTACTGCTAACCCGGTAATTTCCTCGCCTTGTTTTCGCACAAAAGCTTGAAACTTATCTAATGTAGTCAATTTTAATTCCCTATCCACTGCTAATATTATTGCTGTTCAATGACACAAAAATCATTTACAAATTAATCGCGAAACTGCTTTGGCGTTCTTTTAAATAAATCCACTTTCTAACTGATTGATAACCCGATTTTACAACCTTAATATCATAGGCGCCTTTGGGCAGCATCATGCCTGGGCTATATTTGGGTTTGATATTCATAATAAATACCTTAGCGCCCTTAACATTGGTGGTAATGGTTAATGGCAACGTATTATTAGACGACTTACCGAGAGATTTCGCTGCTAACTCACTCGTTTCATGTTCAGCAAAAAAACGCTGGTCAAACTGATTTAGCGGCTCGCTAATGGCGTTAAACACGGTCGTTATTCCCAAAAGATTATCAATCGCAAGTCCGGTCGGTTGCACTAATGGCTGCGTCGTTAATAACCACTTAAGCGAGAAAGACACTAACGCCGAGTCATTTTTATCCATTTGCACCAAGAAGTAATTAACCGCAGATCCAGACTGGGTAAATTTGTTGCCACCAACAAGCAAAGGCAAAGCAACAATAGCTGCGATTAAAGCACCTGAAACTAAGACGCTAATATAGCCTTTGGTTTTAACTGGCGTAACCTCTTGAGTCGCTCGTTTAGCCTTAACCAGCTCAACCGCTTTTATCGGCAGTTTTAATAGTGTAAGCAGTACCAGCATTAAGGATATCGACATCGAAATCGGCGGAATAATAATGCCGCGCAACGCCGCCTTGCCTGTCGACTCGAACGAACCGCCGTCTTCAAATTCAACTATTTGCGCGTTCATCACCTTAAGATATTCATTGGTTTTACGCTTAATATTTACGTCAATAACCCGTTGCTTAAACTGGCGGTTGTTCCAATCAGCCAGCATTGGCTTAACATATAGCTCGGCCATTTGGTTTGCTAGGCGCGCTTGAATTTCTGGGTGTAATTGAAATTTACGCCAAGATAAATTTGGCCCAATTTTACTGCCACGCGCTTGCATGCCACTACGCCATTTAGCCTTAGCCTGAGCCGTCACTTTATTTAATACCGCGCGGTTAAACGTGGCTCGTTGGGCCAACGTCCAGCTGCTTGGTAATTTAAGTCCCTTAGCGTTTAAGCTTTTTCTTACTTTTTTAGCCGTGACTTTATGATGGCGAAACTTATGAATAGAGCTAATGCCCAGCGGATAACCGCCTGAACTTTTGACAAAACTGCCCGCCATTTTAACCATGAGAATCGCTTTATAATGGTTAACGTCATTAGTGAAAATCATTCGGTGATCTTTAAAACCACCGTCACCACCCATCGCGGCATTGGCCGCTTGTAAAATTGTCGATAAGCCACCGGTTAAGACACCCGTTAGCAATGAGCTGCCGATGTTGCTGGCGGTGCTAATTTCTTCACGCTTTAACCAATCATTAGCCGGAATATATCCAATGCCATATTTCTTAATTTCTTTGTCATAGCCCTTTTGCAGTCGTTGATAACAACGATTTTTACTGCTGTTACTGCTATAAGTTGCACATTTTTGACGCCGTTTAAAATAATCAAACACCTTGGGAGCTATTTTTTGCGCCCGCGCTTCAACCCGTGCTTCATAGGCCGTTAGCCCTTTTTGGTATTTAGCCCAGCCTTGCTTAATCTCATTTTGAGTGTCGAGCCAATATTGATCAGAGCGGCGCGACGAACCACCAATCGCATCGTTATATTGATTAGACTTAGTCGCGTAGGTCGTATAATGGCCCTTAAGGGTTTGACGAAACTGATCGTATTGCGCGTAATGCTGATCAAAGCTAGACATTGCGTGATCACGTACAAACCGCTCCATAATTTGGCGCTTTTGCTGCTCTAACGTCGCAATAACTTGATCGTCGGCATACACCAAGCCACCAAAGACCGATAAAAAGGTTTTTTCAACCCCTGAGTGCGGCTGATCTGGCTGGTAATGAATGCCCTCTATCTCGACCGACTTTTCAATTAATGCCCGGCGAATAACTTGCGACAAATAAGCCCGTTGCCGCTCTGCCCCCGTAGAGGCATCAACGATATAATGATCAACTAACCATTTTTGACCAAAAAAAACCGTCGGCCACACAATTACCCCAATCAACAGCAAACTGCCGATTGCTTTAACGCCACTGGTTAACAACCTGCCTTTAAGTAATAAGTCGGCCAACAACAAGGTAACGCCAATGCCACTAATTGCCCGGCCAAATAACTCAATGGCGCGCAGTTCATCGTCGGTCGAACTTTTACCACCCGCAACATCGGTTAGCGCCGCGTTAAAAACCGCTTCAGGAAATAAATACAATACCGAGCAAACGAACATAAATACCAGCCACCACAGCGGCTTGCCCACCTTAGCAATTTGCGCTGCCTGGGTTGCTTGAGACGCTTGAGATTGTTGCTGCTTAATTTGCTTAGCTTGGCTTGTTTTTAGCACTTGCTCGGCTTGGCGCATTTTGTTTTGCGTTGGCGCTTGGTTTAAAAGCTGCTTTGAAAATGGACTTAACTGCTCATCGGTCATTGTTGATAGCCTGATAATTTAATCACAATTGCTTTACTGGTATTAGACTTTATTGTTTGATCTTTAATCGTTGGAAAAGCCACTGTAAGCCGCTTAGTTACACTTGATTTACTCGGCAATTTTTTAATCGGGGCGAGGCGACTTGAAAGCGCAATATAATAATTTTCTTGGCGGTAACCGAGCATTTCTTCGAGTCGGTCAAAGTCGGCATCGTTTGGCAGGCTCATAATATAGGCGCCACTTGGGCTTAACGCATGATGGCGCTGAGCCGCGATTGATGGTTTGAATAATTTTTGGCACAACCGATACGGTGTTGCGTCAACAATCACCCCGTCGGGTAACCGATTTTTCCCTAAAGCAACTAACCGGCCTTGGTGATAGTCAGAACCGTTGATTGCATAGGTGTATACCTTCATGCCTAAGCGCTGAGCATACTGTTTTATTTTTGGTTTTCTTACGTACTGGCGAATATCAAGGTGAAGTCCTGAGTTGGCGCCAAAATCACGATGCAGGCTTTTAATCGCAGCGGCGGAGCTATAGCTTTTATATTTGGCGCGGTACCTTTTGATCGAGTAATTGCCTACCGTCTCAATTTCTTTCATATACCGACGATATAAGCTGTCGTCCTTCACCCCTTTTTTCAGTGCGGCGCGAAGCTTGCTGACACTCGTTGGGTGTGCGCCGGCAATAAAGCCAATATAAACCTTGGCATTAATGCCTCGTAATTTACGTAACACCTCGCGATTTAACGACGAATAATAAAACCCGCCTTGCCCAACTGTTAAACGTAACATTTGGTCGAGTTTATTCAACTGATGCCCAGTCGCGTCAGATTTAACCTCAACATTGAGTTGTTGCTGATTATTGCGATAATCAGCAAAGGCTTTAAACGATTCATAAGCGGTAATCGGGCGCTCATCCAGCAACTCATTGCTGTTTTTAGCGCGAAGCTTTAAGCCACCAAAATTACGCAGACTCATCTTTTCTATTTTATGGCGTTGGCCAGAATAATAAACCGTCGCACGACCAGATTGTTTATCATGATGATTAACCCAAGTACCATCTCGCAATAACATCACGTCAATTTCGACACTATTAAAGTTATCTTTTAACGCGCTGGTAATCGCTCGCGCGCTATTTTCTGGCTCGCGAAAGTCACCACGATGAGCAGAAATATCTATGCTACATTGCTCTGTAGCCAACATCTTAATCCGGTCGTTATTTGACAGGTAAAGGTTACGATCGGCCAACGCTAACTGAACATCGACAATATCGTCACCCAGTATCTTGCTATCACGCGGAAACGACAGTAGTTGTGCCGGAAAATCGGCAGTTGAGGTTGGTTTGCTTGTCGATTGACACCCCGACAGTAAAATCAATACTCCCAAGATAAGTAGACCGAAATTAAACTTCCTATTTAATATAACTGCCATGCAATCTTATGATTTTTATGAAAAGTTACCAGAGTATACAGACTAACATCAAAAAATAAAGTCGGATGAGAACAACTTTCTTGCTTAAATACCTCGCACAAACGGTTCAATTTATCGTCTCATGACAAAAAAAGGCAGTGCAAAATCAGGTCTCCCCACTCTTGCACTGCCCTTTCAACACTTACTGTGGGTGTCTCCACCCTTTCTTGTGTTTTTACTTAATTAGTACTTATTAACCAATCGGCGTAATATCTGCGGCATTCGGAACATTATCGTTATCGTTGTCGTTGTCCATCGTCAGGCCACTAGCAACAATTTGTGCTGCTGTTGCTTCTAACGTAAAGAAGTCTGGCATGCCATCGCTATCAGTATCGACACTGGCGATATTACTCGCTGGAAATGCATTTTGCTGTGCTAAGAATCCGCCCTTAAGCAATAATAGCTCCTGCTGCTCTACCGCTTCGTTAACCACACTGTTAATTAATGCATCAGCGCTATCATTAAGACCAGCGTGCAGATTAATCAATAGCTGATCTTCAATAACACCTTGCTGCTCATTAACCGATAGCAGTGCAACCTTGCTATTGTTCACCGCCGTTAAGTTAGCTAACGCTGCAAGTGTTTCGCTAAGCTGGTTCTCATATTCATTAAATTGTCCAGCTCCATGGCGTAGCGCAACTAAATAAGCTTTGCGCTCGAAGGCACCTGTTTTAGCAGGATCATAAGACGCAATGTCATTTTCAACCAGACCCAAAATATCTTTAAGTAAAGCGGCGTCGGTTTGATCGTTTTCGCTCAAACTTTGCAATTTAACCATTGCCGTAGTGTAAGCAGCTTTAGCATCATCATAACGCTGGTAAGTCGCTAAATAACCGGCAAGTTTCAAATAACGCTCAGCCAGTCCAAATTGCTCTTCTAGCGTCGCACTGTCGCTTTCTAAGCTCTCGAGTTCACTATTTAACGTCACAGCTACAGCATCGATTGCAGCAAGACTTTCGATGTCCCAATGTGCGCGCATTACTTCGTACTTAGCCGCGAATAACGTATCTTGTGTGAATTTCCCTGTCGCCAACTTAAAATACTGATCAACAATTTTTTGGCACTCTGCGGCTTGATTTAGGCTATCGCCACCAGCTGCTATCGTTAGCTGAGTGAGGCGTGTACAACCCTTATAACCTGTCACATACATACTCATGGTTTGAGAGCCGACATAAGCTTCACTGGTTAATAACGTTGAGGCGGTCTGATACACCTCAAGCGCTTTATTTGTTTCTCCTTTCTCTGCTAATAGCGTGCCTAAACGTGGATTGTTTACATCATATTCAACTAACGCTTGGTAGTAGCTACGGTAGTCGCCTTCTTCTTCAATGAAATGTTCTTTAAGTGGCACAATTGCTGTCGCTATATCAGTGCCATTTAAAACCGCATTATAAGCAGTGTAAGCCAATTGAAGTTCAACCGCTTTAGTGTAATCTTTGTCTGCCGCCCCTTCCTCGGCAAGCACTAACGCCAACGGTAGATTTGGCTCATTTGGGTACAATGCGGCAAATAAACCGCTGATTGCGGTAAGTCCTGTTGGGTATTTAGTTAGCGTGGTTGCTGCGTATTCTTTAACTGGGTATGTAAAATCACTATCGTAATTTACTGCTTGGTAATAAGATAACGCCTTGGCGGTATACTCTTTTGCCAATTCCTGCGCGCCCAAACGGTTGAACAAACCTGCCGCCTTTGCTGTGTTATAAACGGCTGTACTATAGTAGGTGCCACTAGACTTGACTAAATAGCCCATGCCTTCAGCTAAGCTTGCATAGTCAGAAATCGCCTGCAGAGCAATATCATAATTACTGCTTGTACGATCGCTAATATAACGATTGAAACGATCTTGAGCACTACTAGCCAAAGCACTAACAAAATAACCATAGGGTCTAGAGGAAACGTCGGTGTTAACCTCAGCAGAAAAAGTGGCAATCGTCGCCCCATAAGCTATCGCTTTTTCGCTGCTACTGCTGCTGCCGCCATCAATATAATCGTTAAACAATGCATACATAAAAGAAGCATCACTGCTGCTGATATTAGCGATGCCTTTTTGCCCTAAATAATAATTATACGCTATTTCCGCTTTAACTCGTAAAGCTTGAGCACCGGCAAAATCACCCTTTTCTTGTAACGTATCAGCAGATAAACGATATGCTTTAGCTTGAGACACTAATTCGGCTATCGAGTCTAATAACGCATTAGCTTTAATCTGATCACTCGCAAGCATATATCCATTAGCGAGTTGCGAGGTTAATTCGTTAACCGCATTATCACCGGTTAACTCAGCTGATACCGCTTGCGCTTTAACTAAGTGAGACTTTTCCGAACTATAGTAATAGTCTGACTTATTTTGATTCGTCACATAACTAGGCTGAATTGATATTACTGCAACAATCGGCTCATCAATAATACCGTCGGTATATGAAATTCTAAACTCAGTGTCAAGCTCACCTTGGGCGGTATAAGTAAAAGTACCAGTCGCAGAGTCTAGCGTTAAGGCACCATTTAAGGTATCGACATCTGTAACAATCGCAAACGTTAAATCATCGCCATCAGCATCTTCAACAACCAGATTCCCCTGAGTTACCCCTTGAAGATCAATTGAAACATTATGACTAAGTAAAACTGGCGCATCGTTGACATTAGTCGAAGTGAAAGTCAGTGTCGTTGCTGTCGTCATTTCACCGTCAGACACATTAACGGTTACGGTATCAGTACCAACAAAGTTAGCCGTTGGTGTATAGGTATAACTGCCATCGCTATTTAACGCAAAAATACCGTGTGACGCAGCCGAACCAACGGTAAAGTTTAATGAGCTATTGTTATCGTCCGTAGCCGTGATTACCCCCTGAAAAACACTGTCTTCAGTTAATATCGGCGCCAGATTAGCCGAGCTAACATTTGGCGCTAAGTTGGAACTTTCAGAGCCACCACAAGCGGATAGCATAGAAATTAAAAACATCGAGCAACTGAGTTTGCTCTTGGTAAATCGACGCATAACTACTACCTCATTAAATTAATATGATTAAAACACGCGCATATTACACCATAATATTAATGAGATCTATTAGCATTCTCAATTGCATTAAAGTAATTACTCAATTTTTATTATATTAGGTTACTGAGTTTAATTAGCATGAAAAACCTGTGAACTTAGCTGGCTAAATGAGTCATTAATAACGTTGTTAAGACCGCGATTAATAAGCTCTGCAATCCTCATTGGCTAGCATCATACAATTAATATTGGATTGTTTTTCTGCGATGTCGATAACGACTCATCCAAAATTACAGTATTAATGGGGCTAGCCACCGTCTTTATCATCTTGATAGATCTTATCAATTTCAAACAGCTATGACGAAAAATAACCCGACAAAAAACAGTAACTGATAATGCAAACGATAATTGATCTCGATTGCGTTTACGTTTATTATACGCCCGTTTTAACTATCCAATATTACGAGGTAACTATGCGCCGCTTTACCAAGAGTAAACTCTCTTGCTCGATTTTAAACGTCTCAATGCACTGCACTTGTGACTCGCTCAAGGGAGTGCTCTAAAATGCGCAGTTATCTTTTCAGCTTACTGGTAATATCATTTGCCTCTCAGGCTCAAAATGCCCCTCTATCGCAGCAAGCTAACACGCAAAAAGCGACAAGCGATGCAAACACAGTGTTACAACAACAGTGTAATGAGAAACATCCACAAGCTGACCAAGCAACGCTGGCCGAGTGTGTAAAACAATTACACACCGAGCAACGGACCGTGATCGGTACCCGTTATGTTGGTTTAGAAGCCTCTGGCATGAGCGGACGTTTTCATTTAGACAAAAAATTTATTGAGCAAAGCCCCCGCACAACGGGCGATATTAATGATTTAGTTGCTTTATTACCTGGGGTAGAAATGCTCGATGACGCCTATTCGATAGAAGCGTTAACCGACGTACGCGCCAAACAGCTGTCTATTTCTGGCGGTCAGCCATGGCAGACCGGATTTTTCCTCGATGGCATGAATTACAACAGCCGCCAAGATCCCAATGCGTACAATCGTGCAATCAGCTCAATTAACGATGTGCAAGGCTCGCCACAAACTTACAGTATCAACAGTGAAATTGTTCAATCAATTGATGTGTATGACAATAACATTCCTGCAGAGTATGGTGACTTTTCGGGGGGAGTTGTCAGTGTCTCATCAATTAACGCGTTTGATACTGAACAAAATTCATTTAGCCTAGGTTATCGCGGCACTCAAAGCAGCTGGGGCCAATATCACATTATTGAATCAGAAGATTCGATCAGTGATACACCTATAGTCCCGGTATTCAACAAGCAATCGTATAATGTGATGGCAAGCCATCAGTTTAATCAACACCATGGCATCGTAATAAGTGGCAATTATTTAACCAGTACCGTCAGTGGAATATCCCTACAGCAAAATACCACTAAGGAACGCAGCAGCAGTAATGTATTACTAAAATACTCACAGCGCGATACCTTGATTGATAGCATCGATTTTAGTGTTATTTATGCCCCTTACCAAAAGGAAGAAGGCTTAAAAGACACCTTAAACAGCAACCTCACCATTAATGGTGGTGGTTTCGGTACCACACTTAACCTCAATCACCAATTCGATTTTGGCGATGCCAACAGCAAGTTACAATTTAATAGCAGTGACAATAGCCGTGAAGCACCTGATCATTATTATATTTGGCGCCAAGCCACCGGCAAAGATTGGGGCCAGCTAGCTTCCAGCAATTCAGAGGACAACCCTTACTCATTAGAAGGTGGTTATGGTTCACTTGAAAAACAACAGCAAACCACCAGCTGGAAAAATACTTTCACTTTAAATTCATTAAGCACCGGTGAGCTATACCATGACATTAAACTTGGCTTTGGTATTGAACACGAACAATTAGATCGCCAACGTGCTCAGGACAGTTATAAATATAATTCAGCCTTTATATACCCAGTTGCCCCAACCAGCGAGCCATTAAATTGCAGTGGTTATCAGCTCGATTGTGTTGAAATTAGTTATTACAAACCATTAGCTCAACTCGAACAAGAGCTTGGCCATGCAATCGATCCGACCGATGGTAACGATATTATTGCGTATTCAAATAATATAGCCGTCGCCCCACAATATTTTCAATCGCGCGTTGTTTATAGTGCTGAAGATATCAGTGTTGATTTAATTAAGTTGCATGGGTTTGTTACCGACACCATTGAATGGGGCGACTTAAGCCTTAATTTAGGTATGCGTATTGATTATGATGACGTTTTTGACAACGTTAATATTGCGCCGCGCACCAGTTTTGGCTATGACGTATTTTCTGATAATTCGAGTTTACTCATCTTTGGGGCCAGCCGTTATTATGATGCTGGTTTATTAACCTACAAAACCAGAGAAGCGCAAATACCTTATTACATTCAATATCGCGATATCAGTGGCAGTTACTTACAGGGCTGGCAACGTTCAAGTTCCGATAGTGATTTCCGCTATCGCTACCAAAACCTTAAAACGCCATATAACGATGAATTAGTACTCGGCTGGAAACAGTCACTGGCGCAGTTTGGCCAAATTTCGTTAAAAATGGTCGCGCGCTGGCAACAAGATCAATTAGCGAGATCTGGCGAGTATTATCTAGGTAGCGACGGGTATAGCTACATAGAGCAAGACAACACCGCTAAGGGTACTAGCCGCCGCATATCGCTGGCATGGAGCGGCCAGATCGCCAACCATTCTTTATGGGCCAATACCAGTTACAGCAGCAGCAAATCTAATTTTGATGACTATGATAACTCCATAGACGATGCGTCAATTGATCAATTAGTAGTTTATGAAGGCACCACTATTACCCAGGCTGAACTTAATAATATTAATAGTACTTTTGGCAACCCGATTAGCGTGAAATTTGGTATAAATAGCCGCTGGACTGATCGCTTAAACTCAAGCATTAGTGCAACTTACACCAGCGCCTATGACAAAGCAGTAACAACGGGTGACTATGCAGAGTCTTCTGAACTAAGTAACATCTGTAACGAATGTACTAATAATACCTATGCATTAACGGAATACAAAAAAGAGTCGTACTCACCACGGGTACTTGTCAACCTTGGGCTTAATTGGGATCTTAAGCTAAGCCATCTGCACAAGCTAAATTTACGCGCAGACATCAGCAATGTGTTTAATACCCGTACCTATACAGTTTCGACCGGAGGTACCGGCATTGAAGTAGGGCGACAATTCTGGTTGGCCGCGAAATATCACTTTAATTAAGGTAATAGCATATCAGCGCATTATCGGTTTAGTGCGCTGATAGTTAAAAATTCAAGTTACGCCGTTACCAGCGCAACATTGATAAAATAATCCAGAAATACAGGTGCCATTGTTTCACCGCCACAATTGGTTCCTCATTGAATTCGCTCTGTAATTAGCTCGTAACGCTAAACCTCTGTTACTGACAAAAAATAGCCGGATCAGCGATCTTTTAGCCATTTTTTGTCCCCTGCCTAATTATTAAGACAAATCGTCTCAGCACACCCTTAATAATATCGATATTAACAATCATTACCATTTACATAGAACAGCCTGTTATAGTGCTTACATTTCAACTAGTTAAATAAGTAACAAAAATTAAATGACAAAATAGTATCAGTAACCGTCAAAAACAGTTATAGATAGCGATTATCATTTACATTAGCATTGCGCTTCTTTTTTCTATTAATAATAAATGGGACCATTATATGAAGCTGCGTTTTAAATTACTGCCACTGGTTGTTGCAGTTAATTTTGCTTTAAATCCAAGCTTGGCATTGGCCACCGAACAAACTGAAAAAATTACAGTCACGGGTGTATACACAGTCGGTGAGAACATTGATACCGCAACCGGATTAGGGCTTAGCTTAAGAGAAACGCCGCAGTCTGTTAGTGTAATGACCGCCCAAAGAATTAAAGATCAAGCCTTCGATAGCCTAGCCGATGTTGCAGTTAGTGCGGTAGGTATCTCAGTTAAAGAAGTCGATAACGTCCGTAACACGTTTCAAGCGCGTGGTTTTGACATTGAAAACTATCAAGTAGATGGTGTGCCACTGGCTTGGAGTTTAGCCGGTGATTCTGGCGAAACGATTACCGATGTTTCCATTTACGATCGCATTGAATTTGTCCGTGGTGCTACTGGTTTACTCACTGGTGCTGGCGACCCTTCTGCGTCAATCAACTTAGTACGCAAACATGCAGACAGCGCTGAGTTTGAAGGCTACCTTAACAGCAGTATTGGCAGCTGGAATAAACGTCAACTAACGGCTGACTTAGCGTCTGGATTAAATGAAGCCGGCACAATCCGCGCACGAGTTGTCGCTAAATATCAACAAGCGGACTCGTTCCTTGAGCTTTACCAAGAGCAAACTCAAGTATTTTACGGTGTTGTCGAAGCAGATCTAAGTCCTGACACCTTGCTTCGCGTCGGTGCTAGCCAGCAGAAAAACACCCCAACCTCACCAACGTGGGGCAATTTAGCGCCCTGGTATAGCGATGGCAGTCGTACCAACTGGGATAGCTCTACTACCACCGCAGCAGACTGGACCCAATGGGACACCACCAGTAACAATTATTTTGCCAACCTTGAGCATTTTTTCAATAATGGCTGGCAGCTAATTACCAACTTCAATCACATTGAGCACAATCAAGAATCTAAGTTACTTTACCTTTATGGCACCCCCGATTCTGCCAACGGTACAGGACTAAACGCTTGGGCTTATAACAGTAACGGTAGCAGCACACAAAACAGCATTGATGTTCGTTTAAAAGGCGATTTTGTTTTATTAAATCATGAGCATGAATTCGTGGTTGGCGCGCTAATGAGCAAGCAGCAAGCCACTACCAATACCTTTGCGGTGATAAGTTCAGCAGCAACCGGTGATTTTAATCAATGGGATGGCTCATATGCAGAGCCGCAATGGGCAACCGAAAGTACCGTAGCGGCCGATCTTGAAACCGAGCAAAAAGGGCTTTACGCGGCGACTCGCTTAAGTTTAAGCGATAATTTAAAATTAATTACCGGTGCTCGCTTGTCAAACTGGCAACGTCAGGGTACCAGCTACGGAGCAGCAGTAGATTTTGGTGATAACGGGGTACTAGTACCTTATATTGGCGCGCTTTATGATCTGACAGCCGATCACCGACTTTATGCCAGTTATACCGAAATTTTCAAGCCACAAACTGCGATTGATCGTAATGGCGATTTCCTTGATCCGCTAACAGGTAAAAGCAAAGAAATTGGCCTAAAAAGCACATTTCTCAACGATATGCTGCATACCTCGGTCGCTATCTTTAGCATTGATCAAGACAACTTAGCGCAAACTGACAGCGGACATTTCGTGCCAGGCACCATTATTGAGGCTTCTTTTGCAGCGCAAGGTACGACGAGTAAAGGTTTTGAAGTCGAAATCGTTGGCCAGCCTAGCACCGACTGGAATATTAGTGTTGGTTATTCGCAATTTAATGCCGAAGATGCTGCTGGTAATGTCATAAGCTCAGATCATCCACGTAAACAACTTAAAATTTTCTCAACCTACCAATTTTCAGATCAGCTGCAAGGTTTAATGATTGGCGGCGGACTTAATTGGCAAAGTGAGAAATATCAAAATGTTGCCAACCCAATTACTAGCGCTGCAGAAACATTAAGCCAGCAAAGCTACAGCTTAGTAAACTTGATGGCACGTTATGATTTTAATGACAAATTACAGGTTCAGTTGAATGTAGAAAACCTGTTCGACAAAAAATACTACAGCCAAGTAGGTTTCTTTGATCAATACAGATATGGCGCCCCGCGTAATGTTACTTTGGGCCTAACTTATCAGCTTTAATCGACCAAGTATCGCCTAATCAGCGATTAAAAATAGCTATCCTCTGGTGCTTAATTTACCGGGGATAATCCAAACCCACGCTAACGAAATTGTTAGCGTGGGTTTTCTACTTATACGTGTTATCACAAAGTTCCTCTGGAGAACAAATGGCAAAACTTAGTAATAAATTTTGGTTTAACCTGCATGGCTGGTGTTCACTGCCAATTTGGCTAATATTTTGTGTCGTGTGTTTAACCGGTACAATCTCAGTGGTCAGTCATGAATTAACGTGGTTAACCAATCAAGCAGCACGAGCGACTAACCCGCAGCAGCTACCAGCAAAGCCTGTTAACGAGTTAGTTGAGATAGTCCAACAAGCTTACCCGACGGCAAAAATTAGTTCGGTCATGAAACGGGAATCGTATTTAGTGACGCCGATTGTTTTTACCGATAGCGACAAACCTTACGCTATTGCGTACGTCAATCAATACAGCGGTGACATACAACAGATAAACCAAGACATTACCTTTATTGGTTTTATGCGCTCGTTGCATGGCTGGTTATTATTTCCGTGGCAAAACAGTTACAGTGTCGGTTATTATTTAGTCTGCGCAATGGCATTTGTCATGCTCGGCGCGTTAATAACAGGACTGATGATTTATAAAAATTTCTGGCGCGCTTTTACCCAACCTAAGCTACGATTTCACCAAGGAAAAAAGACATTATTAGCCGATTTACACCGACTCGCCGGTGTGTGGTCAATGTGGTTTTTGGTACTGATGAGCATCTCAGGATTGTGGTATTTAACTCAAGCTATCTTTTGGCATAACCAAGTGGATATTGAGCCGCATGCGCCTTTAATCCCCGTCAGCCAAGTCCCGATGAAGGAAGTGACGACCAACAACGCTAGCATTCCTGCTAATCCAGTATCATTGCAAGACGCTATCGCTATTGCCAAACAGCGCTACCCTGACTTTAAAACCAGTTACGTCATGCTGCCTGAGCATAACCGCGATAACTACCACCTGTCTGGCACGGGTGATTTTATCTTTTACGACAGCACCGCATATAAATTGACGATAAACCCCTGGACAGGCGTGATTGAAAGCGACATAGCACCGCATAACATGACCCTACTACAAACGTTAATGCACATTGCCGACCCATTACACTACGGGACTATTGGTGGATTATTTACCAAGTTTATTTGGTTTGTTTTTGGCATTTTATTAAGCGGCATGTCAATTACTGGCTTTTTAATCTGGGGCAGTCGCACGGTTAAAGCGGGTCGACGCGAACAACCCGTCGCCACGACATCGCAACCCGTTGACTCTTTGCAGCCAGCTGACATTTTACAATCAGGGGGTCACTAATGGCACGTCTTAATAACTCACTGTGGCATCGCCACAAATACAAATTGAATGCGCTGGTGTTGATTTTACCTTGTTGGTTTTTCTATCAGTCATTAGCACCTGAATTTCCTGCGCTTTGGCCAGCTAAGCAAATAGGCGCTTACGAAATTAGCCCAATGCCTTTTGATTTAAAACAACCTTATATGCATGATGAAAGTTACGTAAAAGATTTCATGCTTATATTCAAACAAGGTGATATCGCGCAAATCCGCCAAGCTTATTTAAACATCGGCGCAGCAGCGCTGCCACTTGCTACTTTACAAGCGGGCACTGACGGTATTTTACATGGCAGCCAACACGGCCAACATGTTCACGCCATTGCTCCTGAAGCTTTACAAGCAACCCATAAGGTATGGCTAACCATTGAAAACTGGCAAGGTGAACAGCTAATTACCAGCTGGAATTTACCTGACAATTTACTCGCCAAATAACGACCAGCGCCAGATGAAACCCCGTGTTACATCTGGCACTTACGCGGCACTATTTTACATATTAAACTTGCTAATTAAACTTGCTTATTAAAATAGTCTTTAAGCGTATCAAGCGCTACTTTAACTTTTAATGACAGTTTTTTATCCATGGTCAGCGCATACAGATGAAACCCCGGCATTGACCAATCATCTAATACCGACACCAGCTCACCGGTGCCAATGAGTCGTTTAATTTCTAACTGCGGCAATACTGCAATGCCAAGCCCTTCTTTAACATGCGCAATCATCGAGTTAAGATCGTTAAACTGCATTCTAAGTTTAGGCGTATAGTTAATACTATCACTGCCAGCTTTAGTCAAAACGGTTTGATTTAATGCGCAGTTATTTCTTAACCCTAACCAAGTATGCTGCTCTAGATCAGCAGGCACTACCGGGCGCCCATGTAGCCGTAAATACTCAGGACTGGCGTAAAAATGTCGCGCGGGATCGCCTAAATAATGATAAATAAACCCTGAATCGGCAGGCTGACCAACATTAATCGCAATATCAATTCGCTCGGCAATTGGGTCGACATATTCGTCACTGGCAATAATGCTTAAATTAAGTTTTGGCTGACTTTTTAATAAATCGGCCAGCGCTTCGGCTAGCGGATTAGTCGCCATGCCAACAGGTACAGATATCCGTAATTCACCGTCGAGGCTATCTTTTTGTTCACTAATCACATTATCGGCTCGCTCTGCGGCCAATAACATTTGCTGCCCTTGCTTGTAATAATTTAAACCCGCCTCCGACAAACTTATCTTGCGGGTTGAGCGGTAAATTAACGTGATCCCTAATTCTGTTTCTAACTGAGTTATGAACTGACTGACAGCTGACGGTGTCATATTTAAATTTTTTGCCGCTTGGCGCATTGAACCACTGTCAATTACATGACAAAAAATGGCCATTAGTTTAAGCCGTTTTATAAAATTACTATCCATCTGATTATTTATTCATCAATTATTAAGTTCCACTTCATAGTGATGTAAGTAAAAACTCACTATTCATTCCTATATTAAGCTCTTATTATGTGCGGGTTTTTAGCAGGCTAAGCCGAGATACCAATTCTCAATCGACTTAGAAAACGGCTGATTTATAACATAATAAACTTACTTTTAAATTAGACTTTGCGCTAAGTTCACATCAATCAAAACATATTTTAGCGAGATTCTTTCTAAAACTTAATTTTTAGGCGGTATTATTATAACACAAGAGTCAAATGATAATCATTCGACTTGCGATTAACGATCATATTTAGCTTTGCGTTTTTATTTATTTAGTGATGATCCAAATGAAGTCTAAATTCTCTGGAGCAGACCAGAGCGCTTTATCAGCAATAACAATGCAAATTAATTAGCTTAAGAGGTATTAAAATGGCCAGTTCTTTATTAGATCCAATGTTTATGTTTTTTAATTTTTTAATCGAAGGCGGTGCCGTCATTTGGGCATTAGCACTTTGCTCTATCGTCGCTGTTGCGGTTTTTTTCTTTAAAACATGGCAATTTTGGGCAGTATTAAAACTATCTAATACCAGTGCGGTTCAGGCCAGAAAACTGCTGGCGAATAATCACCGCAGCCAAGCCTTAGTATTAGTCAATGGCCAAGCGAATCCGCGCTCAAAAATCATTGCCAAAACATTACAGTTATTTGATAACGCTGATTTCGATGACCAAAGCGCTAAAGCAGAGTCAGTACGATTAGCACAATTGGAAATTAGCCAGCTTCACAGCTTTTTACGGGTATTAGAAGTGATCGCAATGATTGCACCATTACTTGGATTATTAGGCACAGTGCTCGGCATGATCGAAGCATTTAAAGCCATGGAAGCCGCAGGTTCGCAAGTCAACCCAGCGATATTGTCGGGTGGTATTTGGCAGGCGTTATTAACCACCGCTGTCGGCATGGCCGTTGCGATCCCAGTATCAATAGCGCATAGCTGGTTAGAGCGTCGAGTTGAAGTTGAAACGGAGCAAATCCAAGACGATCTTAGCTGGCTATTTACCTTGCAAGCCACCATCAAAGCCAATGACAAAGCTAGCGCTACGAACAAGCAAATCACTACTAGCCCGGCCACCAGCACATTGCAAAACGCCTCATGAGCAACAGCTTAAATTTATCATCGGCGACCCCGTCATTGGCAGCGTCGTTATCAACAAAAAAGCGCGCAAAAAAAGCCATTAGCTTAACGGCATTGATTGATGTGGTATTCATTTTATTAATGTTTTTCATGCTGACCTCGACGTTTATAAAGTGGCATAAGCTTGAATTACAAACGGCTAATGCTGGTAGCGACTCACTGGTCAGCGAAGAAAAAACCCAGTTAGTTATCATCAGAGAAAATAAGACATTTTCACTGTTAACAACGGCTTTAACCGATGATAAACACGCGCAAGAATTTAACGCGTTAGCCGACTTAATTGCGGTGCTCGACCCAAGCTTGGCCACGGTATTAATTCCACAGCCACAAATTGATGTGCAAACAATTATGACCACCCTAACCCAACTAAAAGCGGCCAACATAACGCAAGTTACCTTGGGTAATGTATTGCACGATAAGAGCGAAGATTAACCGATGAGCCTTTTAAGCGTAAAAGCACCACGTAAAAAGCAATCTGATGATGCGCTTATTCCGTTGATCAATATTGTTTTTTTATTATTAATATTTTTTATGGTGGCTGGCTCAATTCAACCTTCTATTCCGGTTGAGCTTAATCACCCCGTGGCGGCTCAGATTGACCACCCTATTACTGCGCAACCGGTCCAAATCACCTTGACCCTGAGCAACGATATTTATTGGAATGAAACAAAGATGTCAGTAGAGCAATTTGGCCAAGCGATCGCTAAAGATGTTCCTAATAGTATTAATTTACATGTCGACCAACAGGTGACCGCTGGCTACCTAGATACCGTATTAAATGTTATTAGGCAGCATCAAATCGCCACTATTAATCTTATTACTCAACAGACTAGGACCAATTAAATGAACCCTAGCCCTTGGTTAAAGTGTCTGCTGCTGGCCGTACTGTCAATTATGTTTCATTTGCTGGTCGCTGTGAGTTATTTCGCTTTTGCGAATCACCAACCCACCGATGGTACAACTGGCGAAGGTACCAATGGTATTGACGTCGGCTTAGGCCAAATCGGTTCTTATGCTGACATGGCTAAGCAGTTGTTAGCCAAAGATGCCTTGGCCACCACGCCGCAAAAAAAGCCGGAATCGGTCCAACCAGCGCCCGTAAAAGCAGTTAAAAAAGAACAACCAAAACCTGTTAAACCAGTGGTAGTCAAGCAAGTAATCACCAAGAAAATAATTGAGAAAAAAACAGTCGCAGTTAAACAACTCACCACTAAAAAGTTAGTACCGACAACTAAAAAAGCTGATTACGTCGTCACCAAAAAGGTCGCGCAGCAAAAAGTTGTTAAGCCGACGCCACAAGAGATTAAACAGCAGCCGCCTAAAAAAGTCAGCCAGCCAACTCAACCAACAGAGCAAGAGACCAAGCAAGTTGCGGCAAAAGAACAAGTAGCAACCAAAGCGAGCGTCCGAGGCACCGGCATTGCAATGGAGCAATCAACGGGTGGTTTTAAAGGCAGTAATAAAGATTATTTTTCCCATTTACTCGCCTGGCTCAACAAATACAAACAATACCCAATTGCAGCAAAAAAACAAAAACAACAGGGCGTTGTTCAACTGCAATTTACTATCGATCCAACCGGAAATGTTTTAGCGCAGAGCATAAAGAAAACCTCAGGGCATCAGCTGTTAGATCAGTCGGCATTAGACATGCTTAAGCTGGCACAACCTTTACCACAGCCTCCTGAAAAACTTAAAAGAGCACGTTTGACTCTAGTTATACCCATTAATTTTTCTCTAATTACCAATAACTAATTACCAATAATTAAGTAGGATAAACATGAACAACAGTATTAAAGCTAAACCAGCGCTTAGTCTGCGCCAGCCAATTATTTCTGCCAGTAAGAGCGCTTTACTATTAAGTGCTGCGGCACTATTGGTAGGCAATGTAGTACACGCTCAAGATATTGACGAGCCAATTGTACTTGATACGATGCAAGTTACAGAACGCGCTAGTGATACTAACCCTTATGCCGAAGAAGGTGCGCCATACAAAGCTAAAATCTCTGGTGACAGACGTCACGTGGCTGAGCTAGCAAAAACACCACAAACGATTACGGTGTTAACCCAAACTCAAATTCAAGAGTCAGGTAAAGAAGACTTACGCGACATTCTTGCTGCACAACCAGGCATTAGCTTGGGAACAGGTGAAAACGGTAACGCTTTTGGTGACCGTTATGTTATCCGTGGCCACGAAGCGCGCAGTGATGTGTTTGTCGATAGTATTCGCGATCCAGGCATGACCACGCGCGAAAGCTTTGCGGTTGAGCAAGTTGAAATAACTAAAGGCCCAAGCTCTACTTTTGCTGGCCGTGGTTCAAGTGGTGGCGCCGTTAATAGCATAACGAAGCAAGCAAGCACTGATTATGACTTTAACAAGCTGCAAGCGGGTGTTGGCACTAACGACTACAAGCGTTTTGCTTTAGACAGCAATGTTGCGATTAGTGAAGACGCCGCAGTACGTGCCAACATTTTATTGGTCGGTGCAGATGTTCCTGATCGCGCGCCAGCAGATAAAAAACGCACCGGTTTTGCGTTATCGGGTAACTTCCATGCGACAGAAAAACTAGCAATCGTAGCCGATTATTACTACTTAAACGCCCATGACAAGCCTGATTTAGGCAGCTACATCATCCGTGATACTAACCAAGTAGTTAAAGATATCCCTGCCTACGCCCAAGATGAAGATTTCTTAGACTCGACCGTTTCAACTTACACGGTTCGTGCTAACTACAAGGTCAATGACCAACTGTCGTTCCAAAATAGCATGCGTTACGGCACCACCGAAAACGGTTACGTCGTTACTGGAATTAAGGCGAGTACCAGAGATGCTAGTGATCCAGATGCACCAGGCGCTGCCACAACAGCCTTTAGCACCCACCAGGGTTGGCAAGAGGTTGATTACTTTGTTAATCAATTAAATGCTTATTTAACCGCTGATCTGGCTGATATGGAACATCAGTTTATTTTCAGCGCTGAATATTCAGACATGAATGTAACTAATGGTGCTTACAACTACACCAATACCGGCACAACCAACTGTATTGTCGGAGGCCGTGGTGGTGTTAGTGCAAGCTATTGTGGACTTGATGCTAACGGTGATCTGGTTGACGACATTAATAATTTATTAGGACGTGAGATCACCAAAGGTGACCAAGACTCAGACTACAATGTTGAGACTATCTCTTTGTCAGCAATGGACACGGTACAGTTAACTGATAAATTGTCAGCTTTTGTTGGTGTGCGTATGGATCACTTTGATTACGATAATACCGTTGCCAGTCGAGATAGAGCAACTAGCATTGTGACGGACAATAACTATTCATATGACGATACTCTATGGAATGGTCACGTCGGTTTTGTTTATCAGCTAAGTGACGCTGGCAATATTTATGCAACATACAGCACCGCTGCTAACATTAACGGCGGCGAGTCTGATGTTGGCGGTAACTGTGGTTACGGCGGCATTTGTGGCGACACAACAACGATTGCCCAAAGCAAGCCTGAAAAAGTAGAGAACATCGAAATTGGTACCAAATGGAACCTGTTTGATGAAAAACTATTGGCAACAGCGGCTATTTTCCAAATCACCAAAAGTGACGTAATGGAAGGTGCTGACTACACGTCTGAAGGTACTTTAAATACAGGTAAAAACCGTGTTAAAGGGCTTGAAGTATCATTAGTTGGTAACATTACTCATGACCTAAGCATTCAACTTGGTGCATCATTAATGGATTCAGAGATTTTAGATTCGGTTAATGATGATTCTCTTGGTAAAGCATTAGCTAACTTCGCTGACGAAAGTGCATATGCGCAAGTACGTTATCAGTTCACACCTCAGTTTTCTGCGGGTGCAGTTGCAACCTATTCAAGTGAAATTTTTGTTGGCCAACCTGACAGCGCTGCCAACGAGGAGCTAAGTGTACCTAGCTATACAGTGTTCGATTTATTTGCTAATTATGAAATTAATGAACAGCTAAAACTTCGCCTAAACGTCGCTAACCTTGCAGACAAAGACTACTACTTAACGGCATATCGTGGTGCTACCTTTGCTTACATTGGCGCAGCACGTAACACTAAGTTAACGCTTTCATACGAGTTCTAAGTAAATTGCTAAAAGCGTCACTTTATAGACAAGGCCTTAGCAATAAGGCTTTATGAAAATTGTAAAGTGATCAACAACTAAACTCAGGCAGGTGCTAACCGTACTTGCTTGGGTTTATAATATACATTCACCTAACTTATTATTTTTATTAAATTAGTCAACGATGCCAAATTCAGCAAAAATTAGCCCGCCATTGCAGCAGATCCCACGCGATATTGTTTCACCGGGTGACTATCAACGGATATTTCATCATTTTGTCCGACACGATATTTATGAATATATCGAAGGCGGAGTTGCCGATGACATCACGCTCAATAACAACCGCGATGCCTTTGACCAAATTAAACTCATTCCAAAAGTATTGGCTAACTTTGAGCATGCCTCAAGCCAGTGCGATTTAGCCGGGCAATCTTTTAAGTACCCGATATTATTAGCCCCTGTTGCTTACCAAAAATTGGTTCATCCGCAGGGCGAATTAGCCACTATTGAAGCGGCTAACGTCATTAATACTGGCTTTATTAGCAGCACACTTGCTTCAACCACACTTGAGCAAATGGCCGATAAACTAACCACCAACAAGTGGTTCCAGTTATATTTTCAAGACGCTAAAGAAAATACTCTCTCATTAGTTAAACGCGCCGAACAAGCGGGTTATACCAGCTTAGTCGTGACCATTGACGCACCAGTAAATGGCCTGCGCAACCGTGCACAACGCGCGAATTTTACTATGCCAGCAGGTGTTGAAGCGGTTAATTTAAGCCAGCACACTCAACTGCCGCCGCAAACATTAAACCCAGATCAAAGCATTATTCTTAATGGCATAATGGGCGATGCGCCAACGTGGCAAGATATCGCTTGGTTACAAACTCAAACTAAATTACCTATTTTTCTCAAAGGTATTATCAATCCTAACGATGCTAAAAAAGCAGCTGCCATGGGCTTAGCAGGCATTGTGGTGTCCAATCATGGCGGACGTACGCTTGACGGATTACCGGCCACCATTGAAATGCTGCCGCTGATTCGCCAACAGGTTGGCCCCGATTTCACCCTGTTATTAGACAGTGGTATTCGCCGTGGCTCGGACATTTTTAAAGCCATTGCCTTAGGCGCTGACGCGGTACTGATTGGCCGACCACAATTGCACGGTTTAGGTGTTGCGGGCGCACTCGGCGTAGCACACATTTTACGGCTGTTTGTTGAAGAGTTTGAGCTAACCATGGCACTTATGGGCTGTGCAACGTTAGCTGATATCACCCCCGACTGCCTTTATAACCCATAGTCAAAGACGCGATTTCAGGAAATAATTATGTTACTTACCATTCCGCAAGTATTAAGCAAAGACGAAGTGAAACAGTTTCGAGAGCACCTTGACCATGCTCCTTGGTTAGATGGCAAATTAACCGCTGGCGGCCAGGCCGTTCATGTTAAAGCCAATCAGCAGCTGGACGATAATGCAGAATTAACCAAGCACTTAAGCCAAACACTGCTACACCGCTTGAGCACTCATCCAACGTTTATTTCAGCGGCCTTGCCCAACAAAATATTTCCGCCAAAATTTAATCGCTACCAAAATGGTGGTCATTATGGTTTGCATGTCGACAATGCGATTATGTCGCTCGCCGATGGCCAAAGCTTACGTACAGATGTGTCTGCAACGCTATTTTTTGATGAGCCAGAAGATTACCAAGGCGGTGAGTTGGCCATCGAAACTCAATATGGCGCTCAAGAAGTAAAATTAAGTGCTGGTGATTTAATTTTGTACCCGTCAACCAGTTTGCATCAAGTACGAGCAGTTACCCAAGGTAAGCGAGTTTGCGCCTTTTTTTGGATTCAAAGCTTAGTCAATGACAGCGGGCAACGTGAGCAACTTTTTGAACTAGACCAGTCAATTCAAGTATTAACCATGGATCGCGGCAGTGATGACTTTGAAGTAAAACGCTTAACGGGTATTTATCACAACTTAGTGCGCTCATGGAGCCAGTGTTAAGCTGGCGCTAAATTATCGGCTACGGCATAACTCAAAGCTAAAGCGCACTAATGCATTGTTCCAAACGGTTAAGCTTTTATAGCTAGCCGTTAACCACTAACTATAAAAGCTTAAATATTACCATTAAACGACACGATAACTATTCAACACATACCGGCTAAGTCACTGATTTTCATTAGGCACAGCCCACTACTAATACCCAACATAAATCATATAATTAAAACCACACCACATAATTCATTGATATACAGTAAGTTAAGTTAATTTCAATTAGTTCAATATTATTCCAAGTAAATACAAATCATTATTGTTTACAATTAAAACGGGTGTTACAATCCTGCCAAATTTCATCACCACCCAGAAATCCGAGGCAGTAGCATCATGAAACATTTTTCGTTATCTAAGGTTGCGTTAGCAACATTAATGGCAACAACCAGCCAACTATCCTTTGCTGGGGCATTGCCAGCTGATGAGTCAACGCTGGAAACTATTACCGTTAGTGGTCAAAAAATTGCGCGTTCTCTGCAAGACACCAAAGAAAGTGTTTCTATTATCACGGCCGATGATATTGCGTTAATGCCAGTAGTTAGCTTTAGCGACTTGCTCGACATTACCCCCAACGCCTTTTCTTTTGCTGGCGGCGAGTCTTTTGGTTTACGTGGTATTACTCAAAGCTCGGCATCAACGGGGGGCGGCAGCGGCGCATTAGGCACTTTATATATTGATAATGTCGCCTATACCGGTTATTCAACCCGCTTTAATCCTAAGGATTTATGGGATGTTGATCAGGTGGAAATTCTACGTGGCCCGCAATCGACTAACGTTGGCCGTAATGCGCTGATCGGCGCAATGGTGGTGAAAACTAACCGACCACAACTGGATCAGAACCTGGCTAGCGTAAAGCTTGAAAAGGGTAATTTGGGATCGCAGGCTGGCTCGTTGATGGCCAATATTGCGGTAACCGAAAATTCAGCGTTACGCCTATCTGCTCAACGTTCTACCACCGACGGTTACATTAACAATGTTACCTTAAATGATGACGAGTTTGATGCCCGCGAAAATACCAATCTTCGCGCCCAATATTATGTCGAATTTAACGAAAAATTCAGTGCTAACGTAGCATTAGGTCATGCAAAAACCGTGCGCGGTCAAGACATTTACCGTGAAGATTTACAACCCATCGACAGCTTTATCAGTTCTGCCAATATCGCAGCCAACGAAGAGTATGACGCAACCACGGGTTCGCTTGAGCTAAATTATCAGCTAAACGATCAATTTAATTTAAGCGCGGTAACTTCGTTTATTGATGGTGACTACTCTCGTATTGACGATGACGACGAAGGCCCAGAAGGTGGCAATGCTTACCGTGGCCGTAATGCCCAAGATAAAAACTGGGCACAGGAATTACGCCTAAGTTACAACTCAAGCAAACTACAAGGTGTGGTCGGGCTGTACTATACCGAAGTGGAGTTAGTTAACGATACGCGTAGCTTAAGCAATATTGAACTAACCGACCTACTTCCTAACCCGCTGTTAGCTCCTTTCTATCCCGCGATATTAGAAATTGATCGCCACACCCCGTTTGAGCAGCAAACGACAAATTATGCGTTATTTACTGAATGGGATTACAAACTGACAGAGCGAGTGACGGTATCTGCAGGTTTCCGTTATGATAACGAAACTCAAGATTCTTTATCCAATTCTGCGACCAGTCTAGTGACTGGCAGCGAATTGCCAGATCCTGCCACCGTGCCCGCTGCAGTTCAAGCGGGTGTTGCAGGAACAAATGCTTATTTAATGAGTTTACTTAGCGCCACCAACTTCCCTGAACACCAAGTAAAATATGATGCGTTTTTACCACAAGCCGGCATTTCTTACGCAATCAACGATGACTCGTCGATTAGTGCGTTTTACAAACAAGGCTACCGTGCCGGTGGTGCAGGACTATCGCTGACTGGCGAACAATACCAGTATGATCCTGAATATTTAGATAACTTCGAACTGGCCTACCGCTCAGTGTGGTTACAAGGTGACCTTATTTTTAACGCCAACGCATATTACGGCGACTGGAAAGATCAGCAAGTATCTGAATGTGAAACCACCTATGACTGCATTACCGTTAACGCTGGCGAGTCTGAGATTTATGGCCTTGAAGCCGAAACGCACTATACGGTGTCTGACGACGTTAGTATTTTTGCCAGCATCGGTTATGCCCACACTGAGTTTACCCGGTTCGTTAGCCCGACCGAAGGTGACCTAAGTGGTAACGATTTTGTATATTCGCCAGACTTAACCGCAGCAATTGGCGCGCGTATTTACTTAACTGACGCACTTTATGTTAGCGGTACGGTTAATTACCAAGACGGCATGTATAGTGACTTTAGTAATACTATTAAACTTAACTCACGCACCTTGGTTAATTTAAAAGCCGGCTACCAAGGCGAAAATTACAATATAGATGCCTATGTCACTAACTTAACCGACAAATTCTACTTGCAAATGAACACTCCAGGTAACGGCGATAGCGTTTCTGTTCGTGGCGGTGCCCCACGTCAAGTGGGCGTATCTGTGACCTATCATTTTGAATAACCTTTAAGCGCGTTTTATAAAAAGCCCTAATCTAGGGCTTTTTTTTGTTTTGATTTTAGTTTTATTTGTAAGAAGTGAGTCACGGTGTGAATCGAGCAAAATGGTTCAAAGTCCATAGCTGGGTTGGGTTTAAATTCTCGATCTTTATTTGTTTTGTTTTAATTACCGGCACCTTGGCGGTGTTTTCTCATGAAATAGACTGGCTCACTAATCCCGCTATGCGAACGGACACTAGCAGTGTTAAATCAACCAATTGGGCTGCTATTTATCAAAAAGTTAAACAACAACAGCCCAACAAAAAATTACTGCACATCAAAGCCCCACTCGACCCTTGGTTTAGTGTTGAACTGGTTTATCTACAAAATGAGAGCAGCTATCATCGTAATTTTTTCCACCCTAGCAGTGGTCAATATTTAGGAGAGGGTCGCTGGTACAACTGGCAACGATTTTTTAGAATGGCCCATCGCCATTTAATGTTGCCAACGATAATCGGCATTCCCATTGTCAGCTCGGTCGCCATGGGGATGATGCTGTCATTAATCACTAGCTTAGTCATTTACCGCAAATGGTGGCGTGGATTATTCAGAATGCCACGGCGTTCACACCGAAAATTTTTCTGGGGCGATGTTCATCGCTTAGCCGGTGTATGGAGCCTGTGGTTTGTGTTGATCATTGCCGTGACAGGCATCTGGTATTTAGTTGAAGTATTAGGCTTGCGGGCGACTTATCCCGAACGCGGCACAACTTTAGATCAGAGCTTAAATACTGCTTTAGAGACCAATTTAGATACCAGTTTAGATACCAATTTAAATACAACCGCGCAGCAAACAACCGAGCAAAAAAAGGTTGCAAGCGTGATGCCCTCGGTCGCTGTGTTTAATCAAATGCTCGCGACCACCCGCCTTGAGTTTCCTGCGCTTGAAATAACCAAGGTATTCTTTCCCCAACACGCCGGCGACGGCGTTTTATTCCAAGGTCAAGCCAGTGCGATATTAGTGCGAGCTCGGGCTAATATGATTAGTTTCGACCCGAGATCTGGTGAGCAACTCGCGCTTAATCGTGGTGTGGATTTGTCGTTACATGCGCGAATTTCTGAAGCCGCAGATCCCTTGCATTTCGGCACATTTGCTGGCTTACCATCAAAGATTATCTATTTTGTTTTTGGGGTTATTTTAAGTACTTTAGCCGTGAGCGGCACTTATCTGTATGGCATGCGAATCGCGAGAGTAAACAAAGCCGACCCCAAACCTCAAGCCAAGTTTTGGTCTGCGGCCAGCCACAATATGCGCTGGGGGAAATGGCTGTCGCTGTTTTTAATAACGCTATGTTTAATAATCGCGACCGTGCTGTTTAGTAATTTTAGGACTCTTATACAAAATGAGTAACAAGCTACAGATTGCTATGTCATCAACTTTTATAGCTGAAATTTAATCTTCAGGATTAATTTATCACATGAAAATATCCTGCAAGTTCTGTGATTTTAACCCCATGAACCAGCCATTTCCTGACAGATACAGATCCTTAAGTGCTACATCTATTATATTGCTCAATAGTATTATAATTATTAATGGTTTTACTCTATAATTCGATACTAAATTATATACTTAGTATTTTGTTATTAGATATTTGTAACCTCAGTGCCTTGTCACAATCGTTATAAATAAAAGGAAGTAGACAATGAGTTCTGTAGTAAATTGTTTGGTTATCGACGATAGTAAGCTCAGTCGAATGATCCTGTGTAAAATAATATCAACCCACTATGCTCATTGGAACATAGTAGAAGCAGCAGATGCACGCCAAGGAATCGAACTGGCGCAGCAGCAGGATTTCGAACTTATTACTCTAGATCACAACATGCCGGGAATAACCGGACTAGATGCCTACCCCCAGCTAAAAGAACTGCAACCCAATGCACTGATTGGTATATTTTCTGCCAATATTCAGCAAAGCCTTAAATTACGTGCTCAAGAACAAGGGGTTGAGTTTATAAATAAGCCAATCAACGAACAAAAAGTACTAGATTTTGTTCAAAAGTTATCAAGCCTACAGGACTAATTTATTTGTCAGCCTCTCTATTGTCAGAAATGCAGCGTGATGCATTAGGTGAATTATTTAATATTGGTATGGGGCACGCCGCCGCAGCCTTAAGCGAAATGTTAAAAGATGAAATAGTATTATCCGTTCCTTACCTCGATTGCATGAGCATTGAGCAAGCAAAAAAGTTGTTGTCAAATGCGGCCGAGCATAAATTAGATGCCGTGGAGCAAGAATTTGAAGGGGACTTTTCTGGTAATGCATTTTTATTTTTTGGTGAGCAAAGCAGCCTTGAATTAGTCAGGCGAATATTAGGTAGCGAAATTTCATTAGAAATGCTTAGTGAACTCGAGCATGAAGCACTCAAAGAAGTCTCCAATATCATTCTTAACGCATGTTTTGGCTGTATTAGCGACATGTTAGATTGTGAACTAGAAAGTGGCATTCCCCTGCTTCGTTCCGGTGAAATTGATTACATCATGAATATCGAACGCCTAGGTTTAGGCCCAGACGCGCTAGTGCTATTGCTAGCCATGTCATTTTCGCTGCCTAATAAATTGATTAGTGGCCAAGTCTCTTTTGTGATGACAGCGGCATCAATGGATATATTGCTGGCCGAGCTAGATGATTATCTGCAAGCTTATACCTAACAACTACAGAGCGCCCTCATGGATTTCGAGTTATTAAAAGACCTAATCAATCGTATTAATACCGGCATCATTGTTGTTGACCACGACGTAAAAATTCAACATTGGAATCGCTGGGTTAGCAAGGTGTCACGCCTAAGCAGTAAAGATGTACTGGGCCAGCCTCTAATTAGTACGTTAGGGCTCCCCTCGGACAGCCCTTTAATTCCGCTAATAAAGCAAGCGTTGCAACGAGGCATGGCCTCTGTATTGTCCAATACATTACATATAAACCCACTGCCGTTCTATCAAGACTGTGGTAGCAGCGATAAATATGTCGAACAACAAATCACTATTTTACCTATCCGTACTGCTGAGAAAGTAAGGCATTGTTTAATCCACATTCAAGACATGTCAGAAGCCTATGCCCGAGAGTCGTTATTACAGCAAAATAGCCAAAAACTAAAGAAGTTATCATTAGCCGTTGAGCACAGCCCTACGTCAGTGGTCATTGCCGATACCAATCTAACGATTGAATATGTTAATCCAAAATTTACTATTCTTACGGGCTATCAGCCGCAAGAGTCCATCGGGCAGTCATTATCGTCGCTATGTGCTGATGAAAACAATCGCCAACAAGAACAGCAACGCAGGCTTTCTTTACTTAGCGGTAATGAGTGGCAAGGCGAAGTTAATTATCGCCGCAAGGATGGTCAATCTTATTGGGCTAAAGAGTGTATTTCTCCCATTTTTAGCACCACTGGCGAAGTAACTCATCTAGTTATTATTCAAGAAGATATAACCGAAGTACGGAAAATTACGGCACAAATGAGCTATCAAGCTAGTCATGACATGTTAACGGGTCTAATTAATCGACGAGAATTTGAGGTACGGCTCAAATTTGCTATTAGCGCAGCACATCTAAAACTTAACAACTACACGTTATTTTTCCTCGATTTAGATCAATTTAAAGTGATCAATGATACCTGTGGCCATATCGCCGGTGATGAGTTATTGCGCCAAGTTAGTTGCCTGTTGCAGCAACATTTTAGCCAAGCTAATACCTTAGCCCGCTTAGGCGGTGATGAGTTTGTCATTTTACTGGAAGAAGTAGATGAACAACAGGCGCAAAACAAAGCGTATGAATTAATTAATTTAATTAATAATTTCCGCTTTTGCTGGCAAGACCATGTGTTCTCAGTTGGTGTCAGTATCGGCATCACTCACATTGACATTAATAGTGCCAATTATATTGATGTACTCAATGAAGCTGATACTGCCTGTTATGCCGCTAAAGATGCTGGCCGTAACAGAGTACAGGTATATCGTCACAATGATGAAACCTTATTGCGTCGCCAAGATGATACTTATTGGGCTAACGAAATAGGTGAAGCGCTTGATCAAAATCGTTTTGCTTTATTCGCCCAAGAAATAGTACCGCTTAATAAAAAGTGCAATTCAAGTTTTGAGGTATTACTACGACTCGTTAACCACCAGCGCGAGTTAATATCACCGGCAAAATTTTTGCCCACTGCTGAGCGTTACCACCTAGCAACTCGCATTGATCATTGGGTTATCAAAAACACCTTTAACTGGATTAGCAGACATTCTGATCAACTAAGTCACGTAGACCATATTTCAATTAATTTATCGGGTCAGTCTCTCGGTAATACACCATTGCTTAACTATATAATTAGCCAATTAAAGCTCAATAAAATTCCGGCACAACAAATCTACTTTGAAATAACTGAAACCGCAGCGATTACTAATTTAAGTGCGGCTAAGATGTTTATTGAATCACTGCGCCAACATGGTTGTAAATTCGCGCTTGATGATTTCGGTAGCGGTTTATCATCTTTTGGTTATTTAAAAAATCTAGCGGTCGATGTCTTAAAAATTGATGGCATGTTCGTTAAAGACATTTTAACCGATCCTATCGATGAAGCCATGGTGAGATCAATCAACGATATAGGTCATGTGATGGGCATTGAAACCATTGCAGAATTTGTTGAGAATGACGAAATTGCTCATCACCTAAAAAAAATTGGCGTTGATTACGCCCAAGGTTATGCATTTAGCAAACCGGTCCCGATTGATGAGATATTAATTCCAATTTCATCACAAAACAAAGAAATTGAACTAATTGATTGATCTCAATCCAGACTCAAGAGCGTATCGCATTACTGAGATACCTCCTCGTTTTACTTTTTTAATTTAGAGAACTTATTATGCAGCCAGTTAATTCACAGCAAACAAACCATAACATTGATTGGATGCAAGATGGCATGCGTCAGTTTTTAACCTTCATCCTCAATGGCGTAGAATATGGCGTCGATATACTGCAAGTGCATGAAATAAGAGGCTGGACAGAAACAACTCAGCTACCTGATACCCCTCCTTTTATTAAAGGCGTCATTAATCTACGTGGCACTATTGTGCCTATCCTTGATCTCAGAGAGCGTTTTTCATTAGCTAGTGTTGAATACGGACCAACCACTGTCGTTATCGTATTAAACATTAATAATAATGGTAAAGCGCTGGTACTGGGCATCGTGGTGGATGCGGTATCCGATACTCATATGATTAATCAAGCCGATATACGTTCAACACCAGATTGTAGCGAGAGCTTAAACACTCAGTATTTACAAGGACTGGTTGAAATTGACGAGAAATTAATTTTATTACTCAATGTTGATACTCTGCTTAGTCCGCAGCAGCTAGACCAAGTTGCTGCTTAGCCATGCCCAACCATTACGCTATCATCTGATGACGTAATGGTTGCTTAAGCATGTGAACCCAAGTTTACTTGTGCCATACATATAACGCTTTGGCTGTTCTGCCCCCCTCGTGATAGCTTAGCTCCTGACATAACGCCCGCACTAGCTTAATACCACGCCCACTAAACGAATTTCTCACCAGCGTATCACTGAGCATATCATCTTGCTGCTCAATCCAAGGTGTAAACTCGAACCCTGAACCAGAGTCAGTAATTGTTATGTCTAAGGCTCCACCTTCACTATTGCCATAGTGTTTAAGTTTAAATTTTATGTAGCCCTCGAAAGTCTCACTTAAACGCTGCTCTTTCTCTTCAAAGTATTGCGCAAATCCCTGCGGCGAGCTCTTGATTGCCGAATCTAAGCCCAAAATCCCATGGTCTAACGCATTAACATAAAGCTCAGTCAGCACCGTATAAAGATTATGCCAGTGCTCGCCTGTGCCTTCCATCTCCTGAATTTGATTCATAATTATTGGCACAGGGTTAACATTAATCAGCTTATCGCCCGCAAGTGCGATATCCCAGTTCCACTGCCAATCCGTGCGTGGTGTCATTGTCTGCGACACTGTCGACGCTTCTGCCAGCAATTTGTCATTAACTATCGGATAAGCCGCCATATCACAGCTAATATCAACTAATGAGATATCGTCATCTTGCTCAGTATCTTCGCAAAAGAATTCCAACGCACTAATAATATTTTGCTGAACGGTATTGTGATGCAGGCCTAAAGTAACAGCTTCAACAAAATGCTGCTCGCCAAACATTTCTCCCGCCGGGTTTCTCGCTTCAACCAGGCCATCGCTGTACATAATGATCCGATCCTGCTCACCCAGAGGAATAACGCGCGGAGTTGATTCATTAAATAAATTAGACGAAATACCCAACGGCGGATGAAATGAGCCAATGCGCTTAACTAATTTTCCCGAGCCATTATCGAAAATTAACACATCTTCCATGCCAGAGTTCCACACATAGGCGACACGCTCAGAGACCGAGAGTGTCACCATCGACAGTGCAAGAAACATCTGGGTGGGCAAGATACTATGCATCTTACGGTTGATTTGTCTTATTATTGCAAGCTGGTCATAACCTTTAGCTGTCATCGCTCTAAACGTTTCAGCTAACGGAATGGCACCAATAGCTGAACTTAAACCATGCCCCGTAAAGTCACCCAACAGAATATTAATATCGCCATTGGGGCACGCTGCCGTAATTTGTACATCACCACTAAAAGTATCGGCCGATCGTTTAAATATTTTTATTTGCCGTTCAGCAATATTGCCCTTTTCAACCACCCGGCTAAATAATTGTTCGGCTAATTCTTCGTCATGCTGCTTTTGTGCGGTTAATTGATAAAGCTGCTGATAAATCTCGCTGCGGCGAAACAGTGAGTATAGTTTTAAACGAAAAGCGCTAGATGGGATCCATTTATAAACAATATCATCAACACCGGCATCGATATAACGGGTGATACATTGCTCATCAAGCTCATCAGCCGCTAACATTATGGGCACCGACGTTTGAGTTGTTAGCGCCTTAAGCTGACTACATAGATCAAAAGCCGCCACATCAGTCGATACCGGGTAAATAACAATTAACTCCGGCGGCTGGCGATAAAACTCGACAATGCCTTGCTCGCCGCTCTCACTCACCGTAATAGTTAAGTTTTGTCCAGTAAATAAAGTCTGAGCTAATCCGCTGCCATCATTACCGTTACTGCAAATAATTAAAACTGTTTTAAGCAACTTTTTCATTTCAATACTAGCTCTTAACTTCCATTAACTGATGAAACTGGGCTATTTCAAACACTTTATTGATCGCGTCATTAGGCTCTTCGATAATAACCTTGCCTTTAATCTGATCGGCATGTTCTTTCATTAATAACAACATGCCCAGCGCCGACGAATCCATATAGGTCGCCCTCTTTAAATTAACCCTAAATACTCTGCCCACGGTATTCTCAGAACGGTAACAATCACGAAAAACTTTGTATTGTGAAAAATCAAAACGATCTGTCACTGTAATGACAACATCTCTGTTTACTGTTGAATTTGAACTAGTAATTGCCAAAATAACTTCCTTCTAATATCAATTTAAAATAACTCGATTTCACCCTCAGCCATATCATCCTGAGATACGGTGCGGTTACTTTTTTGTTGTGATGTTTCCAATCTAGCTTGCTCGCAAACTAAGCGAATTGTCTGTAGTTGAGATTGAACTGGTTGGTTGCTACGCGCTAGTCGTTTAAGCTCATCACCCACCAGAGCAAACTGTTCGATGTTACTATTAAGTGATTGCAACGCTTGGGTCGTAATATCTTCAAATTGCAATGAACGTACTGCATCAACGACTGCACCATCCATTTCATCACTCATTTGCGCCAAAACAGTAAGTGTGTGCTGCATATTACTGTTCAGCCCAGTAACACTTTTTGATATTTCAGTTATTTTGGCTTTCGAATCAAGCGTCTGAGATAAATCGGCAGAAGCCATTGCTTCGACTGATGAGCGCAGGGTATTAATGGTGCCTTTGGCGCCATCAATTAGACCACGAATTTGACTATTGAGCTCTGAGGAGCTTATTGATAACGAACGAACCTCATCGGCAACGACCGCAAAACCACGACCAACTTCACCGGCTCGCGCCGCTTCAATGCTGGCGTTTAATGCCAACAGATTGGTTCGGGTTGCCAACCCCTCAACGCTCTCAAGCAGCTTAAATATCTCATCAACCTGAACCACCATGTCATCAATATGACTTAACACTTTTAGGCTTTGTTTTGAGGTATTGATGACAACACCAACAAATTGCTCTAACAACAAAGAAGAATCAGCAATATAACTTTGAATGCTTTCTGGTGATTCAGAGTTCTGCTGGGACGCGAGCAAATCATTTAATAACTTATGTTGCTTATCTGTTAGCGCCTTCATGCTATGAAATGAATCACTCATGCCATGAACAGCATCACGCACCAAATGAGTCGCACGATCAACTTCGGTATGAATTACCTGATGTTCACAACTAATCGTTTGCTCAAGTTCGCTATAAATTTCTGATAATGTGCGGTTAAATTCAACCTCATATTGACTCTCTACGCCAACAGCCGTAGATGCACCCATCATCCGGGTACGTTGATGATTAATTAATTGAAAGGTAAAAACACCCAGTAAAGTAAACTCGATAGCATATTGCCAAACTGATGTAACATCAAACACTTGACATAACATCAATGACATTACAGCCATAATACCAAGCCAGACTACTGGCGGATGAAACTTAGACATTTTGTTTCCTATTGTTAACTTTTATAGCTTGAGAAATTGTCGTAATTAACCTGTTAGCCACATCGTCTAGCGGGCTTTGCTCACAATGAGCGTTGAGCTTGAATGCGCTGCCGGGCATTCCCCAAATCACACTCGATGCCAGATCCTGAATTAACGTAAAATGGCCCTTTTGTTTAAGCGCTAACATTCCCGCTGCACCGTCACTACCCATTCCGGTAAGCAGCGCGCCAAAAACCTTGACCCGCTCCAGTTGAGCTAGCGAACTAAACATCACGTCAACTGCCGGTTTATGACGATTAACGGGCGGTGAGTCATCAAGCTGACAAAAGCAGTCGTCACCGCGCTGAGTAAACTTAAGGTGCCGGTCGCCAGGCGCAATATAAATATGGCCTCGTTCTAATTTTTGCCCAGTCTGTGCCAGAGTTACCGTCATACGACAATGGCTGTTAAGGCGTTGAGCAAACCTAAGGTTAAAACTAGCTGGCAGATGCTGAGTTATAACGATGGCGGGACTGTTGGTTGGCATTGTCCTTAACACAAAGCGCAAGGCTTCAGTTCCCCCCGTTGAGGCACCAATAGCAATAATGCAGTTGGAAACGTCTGTATTAAATTTTAATAAATTATCATTGGACTCGAATGCTGATCGCAACTTTTTAGGATCAACCGCCGCAGCGCAGGTAATTTTAGCTATTAGTTCCTGCTTAAAATCACTCTGATTATTGAGCAACTCTTGCGATTTTGGCTTAGCAATAAAATCTACAGCGCCCAGTTCCAGCGCTTGCAACGTGACGTCAGCACCTTGCGAAGTTAGCGTTGACAACATCACTACTGGCATTGGTCGCAATCGCATTAAGTTACGCAAAAATGTAATGCCGTCCATTTTTGGCATTTCAACATCTAAAGTTAAAACATCAGGATTAAGCTGTTTAATCATGTCGCGTGCTTCAAAGGGATCTCTCGCAGCACCCACCACCGTAATGTTAGGTTCATGCGACAAAAACTCGGTCAAAATTTGCCTCATTAACTTTGAGTCATCGACAATAAGTACTTTGATTGGGCTCATTTATTTATCTCTTAATCAGCAAACAATTCAACATCACCGTAATCCTGAGCGGGAAGTGGCGTATTTTTTACCATATTTTCAAACTCAAGCTCCTGATGGTGCTGGCTATTAAGTTTTTGCACCAAAAGCTTTCCCCGGGTAATGTTATACAACATTCTTCTGGGTCTATTTCCACCAAGATCCTCACTGGTGATCCGATAGCCTTCAGTCGCTAAAAAGTCTTTTATAAACTTGATATTTCGTTGGCCAATCAAGTGGGAGCCACCCATAATATTACCGCCACCAGCAAGCTTTATTTCAAAGTTTTCACGCTTGCCACCACGTTTAATAATGCCATTAATCAGCTGTTCCATCGCAAAAACACCATAACGGTTTGACGCCGATAGAATATCGTTATTCGTATCTGGCAAAATAAAATGATTAATCCCGCCGACACCCGCTTTAGGGTCACGAATACACACCGCGATGCAAGAGCCTAATACGGTGGCAATCATTTCATCCTGAACGGTTACGTAATATTCTCCCGCCTTAATTTTAACGCCGTAACTTTGGTGTTTTGGCATCCAAAATTGCCTGATATGTTTAAACTCAGAAAACTTTTCCATCTTAGGCTTACTGCTCCTTGTTGTACTCGCGCCATCAATAACTAAATAAATTCGCGATCTAATTGTTATCTTAACTACCCGCTAGGTTAATTTTTGATACATGGTTCGCCCAAGTAATTTAAAATTATCCATTGGCCTAGCCGGTGACTCGGAATGTCCGATACAAAGCAGGCCTCCAGGTTTCAACAATAATTCCATTCGTGCCAACAATTTATTCTGCGTATCTTTATCGAAATAAATCATTACATTACGGCAAAATATAATATCGACTTGTTCAGTAACCGGCCATTGTTCCATTAGATTACAGTGGCTAAAGGTAAGCCAATTACGTAACTGCGGTTTAATCATAACTTGATCGGCATTAACACCTGTGCCCCTTAGAAAGCCCAGCCTCTTACGTGCCAGCGATAAACCTTTAATCCGTTGCAACGGATAGACTGCGGCCTTGGCCGTTGTCAAAACATTGGTATCAATGTCTGTGGCAATTATTTCCACCTGCCAGTCTGATAAATCAATACCGGATTCGAGCAAAGATATCGCAATGCTGTAAGGTTCTTCGCCAACAGAGCAAGCCGCAGACCAAACGCGTAATTTGCGTTGCCCCGCCTGCTCTAGCTGCGCTAAGTAGGTAGTACTTATGTACTCAAAATGATGAGCTTCACGGTAAAACGACGTCAGGTTAGTGGTCATGGCATTAATGAAATGCGACAGTTCACCTTCGGATTGCTCGATATAATCAAGGTATTGAGGAAAACCACTTAACTGTAGCGCACGAATTCGACGTACCAGCCGGTTATAAACCAAATCGACCTTATGATCAGCCAGTGAAATTCCGGCATGGGCATAAATCCGATTTCGGATCCGATCAAAATTATGACTGCTCAGCGCAAACTCTCGTTCGGCCTTTTTTGGGCGAGCAGATGTGTCGGTTACAAGTTTCATTGTCAACCATTACTCCTCAGTGCAGTGAAGCAACCATCAAAGCTTGCTGGTGCTCCTCTGCCTAAACTACACTTGGTTGATTAAAACTCTTCCCATTCCATATCAGCCTGAGTTGGTTGATATCTCGGTGTTGGCCTTTTGGTTCTGACAGGTGGCACTGGTGCTCTAGCCGCAATCTTGACTGCTGTCTTCTCAGCAATGTTAATCGTAAAGAAGCCAACTAACTGACGCAATTGCACCGCTTGTTCTTCCATACTTTCAGATGCTGCTGCAACCTCTTGTACTAGCGCTGCATTTTGCTGAGTGCCTTCATCCATTTCTGATACCGCAACATTCACTTGGTCGATACCCGTGGCTTGTTCTTTACTGGCCAATGCAATTTCACTCACCGTTGAAGAAACATCATGAATTGCCGTAATAATCTCTGTCAGCGCTTTGCCTGATTGCTCAACATAACGGCTACCTTCTTCAACCTTTGCGGCACTGCTACTGATTAGCCCTTTAATTTCTTTGGCTGCGCCAGCACTACGCTGGGCCAAATTACGAACTTCAGCTGCTACTACCGCAAAACCTCGCCCCTGTTCACCAGCACGGGCAGCTTCAACCGCCGCATTAAGTGCCAATAAATTAGTTTGGAACGCAATTTCATCGATAACGCCGATAATATCGGCTATCTGGCTGCTTGAGTTGCTAATTTCACTCATTGAGAGTGAAACCTTGGCAGAAATATCTCCGCCCTGTTCAGCTAAGCGCTTGGCATTTTCAGCCAATTCATTTGCCTTATCAGCGTTGCCTGAGTTTTGACGGACAGTAGCAGTCATTTCTTCCATGCTGGCAGCTGTTTCTTCAAGGCTAGCAGCCTGTGATTCTGTACGATTACTTAAGGTGCTATTACCTTTAGATATTTCTGAAGCACCCGAAGCGATATGGCCAGTACCTGTGCGAATTTCATCAACAATTTGTTCAAGTTTAGCCATTGCTTCTTGCAATGAATCATCTAATTCGGCGAATTCACCGGCAAAATCCCCTTCCATACGGGCGCTTAAATCACCTTCAGCCAATGAGGCTACCACACGTTTAATCTGACTAACGGGCTCAACGATGGCGTCAAGCATCTCATTCATACCATGAGCAAGGCTACCGATAAAACCATCGTATTTCTTGGCATCGAGGCGGGTACTTAACACACCTCGTGATGCATCTGCGATCATGGTTTCAACTTCATTTTCAGCAGCTAACTGCTGGGTAATATCAGCCCATTCAACAACACTGCCCAAACGGTTACCATTGGTATCGATAACTGGCGATGCAATCAATGTAAAGTGGCGTGGCCCCACTTTAATCTTACCTTTAAAGGTCGATTTTAAACCTTCTAACATTCGGCGTTGATGCGAAGGATCTTTATGGAAACCATCAATCGACGTACCAATTAAAGTATTGGCATTAAAATCGGGTAAGTCCTGACGGATATCCTCTTCGGCTATGTTAAGCATGGTCATTACAGCATCGTTACAGTAAATAATGTTCGCGTTATTATCCGCCATCATCACGCTAGAGGTTACACGATCGAGTGCAACCTTAATTCGTTCAGCATTTTGCGCTGTTTCATTGGCATTATTAACTTCAAAGCCCATTGAGATCTGTACTGATTTAACCATCCGCGATAAATCACCAAGCTCACCCGCGTCTTCAACCGCGATCGGCGCATAATAATTGCCTTGAGTGATTAACCCAAGATCGCTAATTGCTCGATTTATTGGTTTAATAACCTTGTTATTCAATATCTTTTTGGCACCAAAGGCTAAAACAATAAAACCGATCACGGGACCAATTAGTGCTAATTCGGTAGCCACAGGGCTTAATAATAGACCCGCGGTAATAGCTGCCATCAACACAGTTGCCAGCATTATCCACTTGGTAAGCTCTGCTTGTAACGACATTGATTTAATGGCTGATGGTGTAGGTAAACTTGCCTCACCACGATTAAGCTGCGCATATAAATATTCAGCTTCAGCCACTTCTTGATCGGTAGGCTCAGAGCGAACTGACATGTATTCGGTCACACGGCCGTCTTTGGTTAGCGGGGTTACATTAGCTTTAACCCAGTAATAATCGCCATTCTTACAACGGTTTTTCACCAGTTTAACCCAAGGGCGCCCTAGCTTTAGCGTCGCCCATAAGTCGGCAAATGCAGCCTGAGGCATATCAGGATGGCGTACCACATTGTGGTTTTCACCAATTAGTTCCTGTTCACTGTAGCCACTAATATCAATGAAGCCCTGATTTACATAGGTAATTCGTCCTTGTAAATCAGTTTTTGTCACTAAATCCTGACCCGGTTTTGCTTTGATCCGGCGATCGGTGATCGGCATGTTAGTTCTCATTTTTTCTCCTTAACCTAGGCTCTAGGTCAAACTACTTGGTAATAAGTGTTAATGTGGCTTAGGTTAATCCTAACAGCCCCGAATTTAGTAATTGGTCAACATCTAGTAAAATTATCATTTTTTCATCAACGGTGATTAAACCGCTAATAAAGTCATCTTCGATTACGCAGCAGCTCGCCGGCGCAGGTCTTACTTTATTGAGATCAACATCATAAGTTTCAGCTACCGCGTCTACTAACAAGCCCATAGCACGTCTCTTGCCCATTGATTCAATGTTTAAAACAATGACAATCCGCTGCTCTGTCTGTTCGCTCGGCGGCAAGAAAAATCGAGTTCTCAAGTTGATAATTGGAATTATATCGCCCCGTAAGTTCAGTACCCCTTCAAGGTAATCTGGGCTATTGGGAATTAATGTCGATGAGGTCCAGTCTCGAATTTCCTGAACCTTTAAAATATTGGACGCGTACTCTTCGCCTGCGAGCATGAACGACAAATACTGTTGCAAATTATCTTCTGATCCGGTGATAGCGGTTGCCATGGGTTGCATGCTTATGCCGTCTCCTCTATTGTTGCCGCACAGCGCTGTTGCGCCGCGCGATTGGCTAATTGAGCATGATGACGATATAAAGATGCTAGCCCTTTAATATCAATAATTAATGCAACTTCGCCGTCACCAAGAATAGTGGCGCCGGAGACCCCCTCAACAGCCATATAGTTAGCTTCAAGACTTTTTAAGACCACCTGCTGCTGGCTCAAGAGCTCATCGACGACCAATGCAAACTTACTGCCGCCACTTTCAACAATAATCGCCATTTCTTCATCGTGCTCTCTCTTAGAACCCGGAAGAGCAAACAACTGTCGCATGTTGTATAGCGGAATATATTCGTCGCGAAACAGATACAATGATTGCTTACCGGCAATCGCATTAAGTGCTGCGGCTGACAACTGGACCGACTCAACAATCGAAATTAACGGCACAACATAGGTTTCAGTCGCGACCTTAATCAGTTGGCCATCTAAAATTGCGAGCGTTAGTGGCAAACTAACGCTAAATGACGATCCCTGCCCCGCGGCAGAGGTTAAAGAGACGTGGCCACCTAGCGATTCAATATTACGGCGCACCACATCCATGCCAACCCCGCGCCCAGATAAATCACTGACCGCTTCAGCGGTTGAGAAGCCAGGCGCGAAAATAAGCTGATTTATCTCTTGGGTACTTAGGTTTTGTTCAGGGGTAATGAGTCCTTTTTCCAGCGCTTTGGCATAGATTTTATCTGTATCTAAGCCACGACCATCATCGCTTATATCTATTACGATATAACCACCTTGATGGTAAGCACTTAGCTGGACAACTCCAGTTTCGTCCTTACCCGCCGCCAACCGTTCTTCAGGGAATTCAAGACCATGATCGAGTGAGTTACGGACCAGATGAGTTAACGGATCGCCTATTTTTTCCATCACCGTTTTATCTAGCTCGGTTTGCTCACCAGAAAGTTTTAACTCGATTTTTTTACCGAGCTGAGCACTGATATCATGAACCATGCGAGGAAAACGGTTAAACACAAAGCTAATTGGCAACATCCGAATTCGCATAACATCTTCTTGCAACTCGCGGGTGTGGCTTTCAAGTTGTACTAGGCCCTCACGCAACTTATCACTGACTTCGTCATCGTCGGATAACTGGCTGCCAATTTGTTTCAGCATTGCCTGAGTTATCACCAACTCACCAATTCTATTAATTAGCGCATCAACTTTATCAATCGCCACGCGAATAGAACCGCCTTCGGCAGTTGATTTTGTCGTTGAGCTATCTTTGACAATAGGATTAGGTGTGGCTGAACGAGCTTCTTTGTCTGAAGTTGGGGTTGAACTGACAACCGGCGTCGAAGATAAAGGTTTTTCAGCCGCTTCAAACGGAGTTTCTTGGTGACTTAACGGCGAAATCTCTAGTTCACAATCGTCTTCAACCCACTCAAATATTTCAATAACTTCACTTTTATCACAGCTAGTCACTAACTCAAGCTGCCAATGTAAGAAACACTCTTCAGGGGCTAATTCGGCTAACGGTGGTACGTCGCTACTATTTGCAACAACAGATAAGGCACCTAGCTCTTCCAGCGCACTAAATAAATGCTTAGGTTCGTTGCCCGTTTGCAACATTTGATGCTGCGGTTTAAAAGCAATTTTCCAGCCACGACTCTCGCTTCCACTATTATCGCTTATAGTCGGCTCAGATAACTCTGGCTCATCATTGTAATAACAAAGTTCAGATGAGCCCTCTAGCGTAACAGTTAACGCACTTTCAACCTGTGTTATTACTAGATCATCACACTCGATTCCATCACGGGCACATTCAATTAATAACTTAATACAATCGACTGACTGTAATAGGATATTGACATCAGTTTGAGCTAACGACCTGCTGCCATCGCGCATCTGATCGAGCAATGTTTCAACTTGATGAGTGAAATCTGTTACTCGGTTAAAGCCGAAGGTACCAGCTCCGCCTTTAATGGAATGTGCGGCTCGAAATATTGCGTCAATAGTTTCATTATCACCCGCTTCTAAATTAAGCAGGCCCGATTCCATTAACGCTAATCCCTCAAAACTTTCTTCTAAAAAGGTCGGGATAAATTGCGACAGGTCGATACTCATTCAATCTACCTTATGACGCGTTTAATCGTAGCTAATAACTTTTCTGGATTAAACGGCTTCACTAACCAGCCTGTCGCGCCAGCCCCTTTGCCTTTCATTTTCATATCGGTCGAGCTTTCTGTTGTTAGCATTAATATTGGTGTGAATTTGAATGCTGGCATTTGTCGCAAGGCTTGACACAATGCAATGCCGTCCATTTTTGGCATATTGATATCGGTAATGACCAAATCAAATTTGCCCGTTTTAGCTTTTGCTAAACCATCTATACCGTCGGTAGCTTCAATAATTTCATGCTGTTGTTGTTTCAGAGTAAATGAAACCATGTTTCGAATTGATACCGAGTCGTCAACCACTAGGATCTTTGCCATTTGAGTGCCCTATAATTCAATTATTTCTTAAAAAGTAATGCGTCAGTCAACCCTAATTGTGCTGCACATTGAGTAAGCACATCGGGGATTGAATACCAAGAGAGTGTGGTGTATTGCTGTGATGCGTGCTGCACTATGGCGAGCAACAATTGAATACCGGCGCTATCGATGTGGGTTAAATCACTTGCGTCGATTAGTACCGACTGTTGACTAGCACCGTCTATCAGCGGCAGCAATATTTGGGAGTGATAATCAGCGACGGCTGAAATATCTAATTCTACGGGCAGTTTAATTGTAATTTCACTCATGCAGGCTTCTTAATTTAATATTATTGATGCAATAAAAATGTGCTGAAGCATCCTGCCGAGCATCCCATTGAATCTTGGGGAATAGTACGAATAAAATCGAATTGTATTTGAGCATTTATCTATTAGCAATACTTTATTTCTAATACTTTATTACTATTATAATGATAAATGCCTCGCTACATATAATACCAGTGACAATCTCTCTTATTTATTCACGATTAAGCTTTATAGAATGTACAAATAACAATGTGGATATTTCATTGCCCGCTCTTAACCAGAATATATTACTAAGGCCGATCCCTCACCTTAGACGCACAATCAAGAATCGGTTTAAATAGGTAAGGACATCAGCCGTTACGTCTATTCAATACCCCTTATTTTTTACCTCTTAGTTTAATAACTAAATTTGATGATTAACGCGCTTATTCCAGACTGCAGATTTTAGTAAGGGGATTACAATGTGTTCCCCTGAAGTGGGCTGTAAAGCTTAATAGCACCACTTTAAAGTGTCGAAATAATTTACACAGATATAAAAACCCTCAAATAAAAACAACATGTAGATCAGTAGTCACCATGTCGGCAAGCTGTTTATTGCTGGTTAGCGGCGTTTTTCACGCTTCGGTCATCCCCGATTCGGTCTTAAATAGTTCGGCCAGACGTTTATACAACCGATGGTTACTATACCAACGATTTGGGTGCTAATATCGTTACCACCGGGGGTGGCAGCTCAGCGAATGTTGGCCAAGCCGACGGCCGCAATGATGACGGTTTCATGAGTTTGGATTTAGGCTTTGATGTGACGTTTTTTGGCGAAACTTATTCGAGCCTCTTCATCAATAATAACGGTAACATTAGCTTCGAAAGTGGTATCTCCGCTTTCGTTCCAACCGGACCGACCGGTGCTAATGCACCGATCATTTCGCCTTTTTTCGGCGATGTCGACACCCGCGCTTCCGACGTGGTTTATTACAACTTAACCGATAAGCAATTAGTTGTTACTTGGAATAATGTCGGTTGGTATGACTCTCATTCCGATCCAACCAACAGCTTTCAGTTGGTACTACGTGGTGACAACTACGCCGTAGATGCAACTGAAGGAAGTATAGGTTTCTTTTATCAAACCATGGGCTGGGACGCAACTGACACCAATGAAGTGTCTGCCATTGGCTTTGGTGATGGCGCAGGCAACAGTGTCGAACTGGCCAGTTCGCTCACAGCAGGTTTAAATTCTGTGCTAGAAAACCAATATTTATGGTTTGATCGACAGTTAGCGCCGGTAATTCCACTACCAACGACATCGGTGCCCGTGCCTGCCACAATATTTTTAATGGCAATGGGATTATTTGGCCTTCGTTTAACCCAGCGCAAGCAGCAGTAATTGGTTAATGGCATAGCATTGATAAAACCCGCCATCGAGCGGGTTTCTTTTTGTTTTTCTCGCCCCACTCAGCGCGTTGATTAGACCAATCGATCTTTATATCCGAAATAAGTAATCAGCTGAAAGTATCACTTTTTGTGCTCTTTCCAACGCTAAATTACTTCACTTTGTTGAAATAAAAACATAGAGTTGTATTAAAGGATTTTTAAAACAATGGAGTGTCACATGAAGCACAATTCAAACAAAGCTAACGCTATAAAATCTAAACAGTTAGGTTTTACCCTAATGGAAATGATCGGGGTAATGGCGGTTATTGCCATATTAGCGTCGGCCGCAGCCCCACCAATTTTTGAAGCAATCGAAGATGCCAAGGTCTCGGCTTACGTTCAAGAAATTCACGAATTAAAACTCGCCGTCGCTCGGTATTATAAAGATACCGGGAAATGGCCAAGACATGTTCCAACAAGTACCAATTCTGCATATCATAATTTAATGGTCAACGATGCCAATGGTACTGGGCTAGCAATACCGGGTTGGAATGGTCCTTATCTCGATCGCGAGTTAACCCACCAAATTGTCAAAGGTGCTAACCAAGATGTTATTGCGACTGCTGATGTCAACTACACTTGCGATATTGATGGCGATGGCACTAGAGATGGTACTTTTTTAGTTTATCGAGCTGACTATATCAGCGATAAAGTCGCAGAAAAAATAAGCAACATTATTGATGGTGACGGTGGCATAACAACCGGCGACGACCGTTGGCAAGCTGCTGGAAAAATTAAACGCTATGGCTCTGGCAGCGATCATGCAACTATCTTGTTGTACTGCATCACCACGGTCTAATATTAGCTGAATATTAATACGGCTCGCGGTCATCCAATGATGACTGCAACCTTTCGATTAACTTATATAGATTAACCCAATGAGCTAGCAGAGCTATTAATAGTTAAACTAAAGACCACCGATTTCGCTGCGATAATTCCCATGGATGGAGTAGATATTGGATACACAAACTCAAGGTAGAAAATCGCTTGGCCAACTAGTCTTGGATGAAGGATTAGTATCAGAAATACAGCTAAATTTAGCCCGTCGCGAACAAAAAAGACAAGGCTTAATGCTGGGCGAAGTGCTGATTGAGTTAGGATTTATTAGTGCAGACGCGCTAACAGATACGTTAGCGCATCAGAGTAAAACGGAAGTTGTCGACCTGATCAATATATCAATTGATCCCGATGTCTTGAGCCTAATCCCCCACAAAGAAGCGATAAAGCATAAGTTAATCCCGCTTGAGTTTACTGATGGGGTATTAACAGTCGCTTTTGCCGATGCTTTTAATGTTGTTGCTATAGACGCTATCGAGCGAATAACTGGCTTCACGGTTAAAGTCGTTTCGGCGTCACAAAGCACGGTATTAGCAGCGGTAGAACAACATTATTCCCAAGACCAATCAATTAGTAAAACCATTGATATTTTAATGGCACACGGCATTAGCGCTAACGATGAAGGCGCAGAGAATGAATCGCCAATGGTGCGCCTTGCGAATCAAGTTATTGCCTACGGCATAAAAAAAGGTGCGGCTGATATCCACCTTGAGCCGGGAGAAAATGTTGCGCGAATAAGGTTTAGAATTGATGGGGTATTGCATACTGAATTTTTAGTGCCAGCCACCTTGATACCAGCGTTAACGTCACGTATAAAATTAATAGCTAACTTAAATATCTCCGAGAAGCGGATACCTCAAGATGGCCGCATTCATTTTAAATACGGCAGCAAAGCAATTGACTTAAGAGTATCAACCTTACCCACTAGTCATGGTGAAAGCATTGTGATGCGTATTCTTGATGCCGGTAACGTAAAGTTATCGCTCGACTGGCTCGGTTTTTCCGATAAAGACAAAACCCTATTCACCCACTTGATGCATCAGTCATATGGCATGGTGCTAATTACTGGACCAACTGGCAGCGGTAAAACAAGCACCCTTTACACTGCGCTTAGCCTGATTGATACCGAAACCCGTAGCGTATTTACCTTAGAAGATCCGATCGAATATTCATTACCAGAAATCCGTCAAACCCAGATTAATTCGGAGATGGGTATGGACTTTGCCACGGGGTTAAAAGCCTTGTTGCGCCAAGATCCTGATGTGATTTTGATTGGTGAAATTCGTGATTTAGAAACCGCAGAGCTAGCAATACGGGCAGCGCTAACAGGTCATTTGGTGTTAGCAACCTTGCACACCAATACTGCGGCAGGCGTGATACCTCGTCTTATTGATATGGGCATAGAACGCTATTTATTACCGCCAGCACTCAACGCTGCCATCGGGCAGCGGTTAGTCAGGAAACTTTGCATTCACTGTAAAAAGCCAAGCGATAATATAGCCAATACTATCCAAGATTATAATATTGCTCATTTACTGCCACAGTCAGCAATATTGTATCAAGCTGTTGGTTGCCAGCACTGTGGTGATTCAGGGTATAAAGGACGCCTAGCTATTTACGAGGTTATGTCGATTAATGAATCGATGCACAACCCAATAATCGAAAATGCGTCGGTTTATGAAATCGAGCAAATTGCCCGAGAAAATGGCATGACCTCGATGCTTGAAGATGGCTTAGCTAAAGCTGCACAAGGCTTAACCACGGTTGATGAAGTCATTCGGCTGGTAAGTAATGGCTGATTTTAATTACCGGGCAATAGATGCTAAAGGTCATCAGGTTAACGGGATCATGTCAGCTGACTCTGAGCAGGCATTAGAAATTCGGGTTAATGATATTGGCTATTGGCTTATAGAATCTAGCGAAAATACGGGTGAAAAGAACGCGCTAAATAAAGCAAAAAAGAACAAATTTAGCGATAAAAAAGTACCTCGTAAAGAGCTAATAGATTTTTTCAATGGCCTACATTCCATGCTTGCAGCGGGCATACCCGTTGCGACTGCAATTATGGCGATTGCCCAAGAAACTCCAGATGAGAATTTCTCTCAAGTACTGCGTGATTTACAAGTTAACATCGAAGCCGGCAACACGCTTGACCAAACCATGACTAAACACCCCAAGGTTTTTTCTAGCCAAATAACCCACTTAATTAAAGCAGGTGAGTACAGCGGCAACTTGACCACGTCGTGCGAAGACATCTGTGATCACCTCGAGTGGCAAGAAGAAATTATGGCCGACATTAAACAAGCCAGCATTTATCCGATAATGATAGCTTCTGCAGTATTAGGATTAATTTTCTTAATGTTTTCGTTTGTCGTGCCACGATTTAGCATGATATTTGAAAGTTTGAATTTGGAATTACCTTTGCTCACTCGAGTGGTGGTTAAGATCGGTGAATTTACCACAGAATATTGGTGGTTAATTTTGCTCTGCCCCGTTGTTATCGTTTTATTATTCAAAAAAGGCCCAGCACATATCCCTGGCTTTGGCCTATTTACCGATAAATTAATTTTGAATCTGCCGGTCTTTGGCAAGCTCAACCGCCTTATTGTGCAGTCGCGTTTTTGCCACAATTTAGGCTTACTACTTAAAGCCGGTGTACCGATACTCGAGGCATTAAAACTGTGTCACGGCTTGGTCGGCAACCGTTTAATGGCACTGGCGGTTAAGGAAGCAGAAATATCAGTTAATGAAGGCAAACAAATGACCGAGGGACTGCGCAAGCACCAAATTATTTCACCGATTGTCTTACGAATGATCGTCGTTGGCGAAGAAACAGGTCGGTTGGATAATTCATTAAAATACGTATCTATTCGATTTGATAAAGAAATTCCACGTCAAATAAAACGGGTGTTTTCAGTATTAGAACCAATGGTTATGGTCATCATGATAATTATTGTTGGCTTGATTGGCGGCGCGGTTTTTTTACCCATGTTTAGCCTGATGTCTGGCATCGGGGGAGCGCGATGACAGATAACGCTGTAAATAACACCCAGCAACGCCCTTGCCATAAGAGCCGCGGTTTTACCTTGCTCGAGTTAATCGCCGTGATGGCCATTATAGCGATGCTTGCTGGCGCCCTTGTCCCCAACATTTTTGATGCCATTAAACGTGCCCGGGCCGATGTCGAAGTTAAAAACTTGTCTAGCATCGGCCAAAGTATCGTACTGTCGGTTGTGATAAAAAAATCGATGCCAACAGCAGTGACCAGTTCGTGGGTAGCGGCAGTGCAAACTAGCAGTGATTTTTCGGCGACAGACATTGAGTTTAATGCCCTAAATTATCGCCGCCGATTGATTTTTGACCCACGTTTTTTTACCACCACTGATGCTGTATTTCAGGGGCATAGCCAAAATTACGGTTTACAAAACCGCCCCAACTCTCCCCGGGCAATACTCATTTCTGACCTTAGTAACAACGTTGCAGCAGTGGCTAATACGGCGTCAGTATTTAATGCTATTTGGGATCAAACAAGTACCGCTACCCTCGTTGAAAGCTCAGATTTAAAAATTCAGCGCTTAAATTTCACCAATAAATTTCATCGTATATTACTCAGTAATCAACATATCAGTCAGCCATATTTTCAATTGGAAGCGGGCACAACATATCCAATTTTAGCGGCCACTGATGGCGTAGAAACCAGCCTTACCCGTTATGTTATCGATAACACCAAAATTTCATTATTTTCGACAACAGGCAAAGAGCTCGTTCATATCGTTAAGTCTGATTGGTCTGCTCGGTACAAAACGGACGGGGGCTGGACAGAGTAATGGCTGTGACAAAGTTTTCAATTTCTTGGATTTATGGTGAATTTCGTCTCGCCAGAGTACGGCGCGGCTTTACGCTAGAAAGATGGACCGCGCCATTTCCAGTGCACAACCTAGAAGATCTTAATCGAGCACTGCTAGGGGCAAGTGAACATATGGATTTGTCTCGAGGTGGCGAGGTGACCATTACTTACGAGCATGATCTGCACACGCACGAGTTTTTTACCGTGCCAAATATGTCCAAGACCGACCTAGAAAAGTCATTAGCTCGTAAAGTTCTGCAAAATAAACCCTTTGAAGACAAAGCCGCTTGGTGTTATCACGAAGCGAGGCACAACGACCATGAAGAAGGCATCTTGCTCCATATTATGCCTCAGCATGTGGTTGACGCTATTGTACGATTATGTCAGAAATTTTATTTAACCCCGCGCCAACTGGTGCCACTGACCGAAGTTGTTTCGTCTATCACCGAGTCATATCGGGCCAAAGACGACGATATATTAGTGCTCACCGCACTGTTTAAACAAAGAACTGAAATTGTTGTTACTTGCGGCAATGGCGAGGTGCTGTTTGTCAGGGAACTGCCCTACAACGGCAATGAATCAAACCAACAACGACTTATTACCGACATCAACAGAACGATCCATTATACCCGACAGAAATTAAGAAAATCGGTGGCTGCTACGTGGCTAATTGGCGAAGGTGCTGAACAAATTACTGAGCAAATTGGTGCTCAAATAGAAGAAGAGTTACATTTTGACCCCAATGGTTTAGATCCATTCTATTGGGCCTGTGAAGTATCAAAGCTCAAAGGACAACGTTCCGCCAACTTTATTCCCTTGATGGCGCAAAAGAAAATTGATCGCACACTTTTTTACCGTGTTGCATTGTGGGTAATGTTAGTGACTTCGGTAGCCACTGGTACGATTATTTCGGGGGTCGAATATATGTTAACCAAACAAACCATAGATTCAAAAGCTGTCACGGCAAACATCGCCATGCTAACAAGAGAGCGCAACAAAATAGAAGGCTTATTAGCAAGGCGAATGCGCGAACAAGAAAAACTCAATACTTTGCAGTCTCATGCCCATTATTTATTACCCATTTTTTTTGTTAATCATCTTGGCGATATTATGCCCGCGGGACTTACAGTGACCAATCTCAGCGTGTTAAGTGTCGATGCTAAGTGGGAAATCCAACTTAAAGGGCAAAGTAAATTAAGTTTAAATCATCTAACTTCTGACTTACAACACCTTGAAAGTTTGATGAAAAGTCCCCCTTGGAATATCACCATTACCAAAAGTTGGAAATCGACCTGGTACCAGCAATTACAAGCAGGTGCAGCCCTAAGCACGCAGCCTCTTGCTTTTGAAATAACCGGAACAATGAAATGAACATGCCGTTGGACGTACCATTAACACCAGAGGAAGTTACCCTTCCCTCTAAACGTCGTCAGCTAAAAATAACCGATGGCGCTATCTATTTTCGTGCGCTGATGGATAACGCTGGAAAAGTTGTTTTCGAAACTCCGGTCGGGCGAATACTTTATATCGTCATATTCGTGGTTCAGATTTTTTTTCTTTATTGGAGCTTAGAGATTAGGCTGCCTGTTATTCATACCAACTTGAACCTGTTATCTCAAAAAATTCAGTTAGAGTCTGAGGTGAAATCTCAGTATAGAAAATGGTCAGAAGACGAGTTTAATAAAATTGAACAAGATATTTCGATCGCGGAAGCTAAAATCTTTGAAAATTTTGAGCAGTTAGCGCAGTGGTTGATTGAACAAAGCGATTATGCTCAATCATTAAAGATTAAAATGACTTATTTAATCGGTGATGCCGCTAAATTAAGCCTCAATAACACCTTCTCCTTTCCAATCGAGATTCAACTGAGCGTTGAGCAAGCTAAAAATGAGTCGCCGTATACTAAAATGCTCGATTTTACCCAAAATATGATTCAAGGCCATCACCATCTAGAAATACTAGCCACCAAGGTTAAAAGCAATGGTAACGGTGTTACTTTCTTTACCCTAGATATTAACTTGTGGGTCAAAGATTCAACCTATATTTTAAATGCCATAGAGCCGACCACTAAATCGCACCAAGAGGAGGGCATGGATGTCCCGTTTAATCAATAATAAGTGGTTTATTTTAGGCTTGGTGATGCTGGCACTTTATTATGTACTACACCAGCTATCACCTTATTTTGGCGATGAAATAGCCGTCTCGAGCGACAGCACAATAATTGCAGCAGAGCCCGCTGCAACGGCCTATACTGCTGAGCGGTTTCCTGCTGAGCACTCCCCTGCTCTACAGTCCCCATCTCGGCCCAACTCCGGTGGCGAAGTCGCAATTAACCAACTGGTTTGGAACAATGCTCCGATGCGTGATCCATTTTCAGAATTTAACGCCATAAGTAAGCCAGCAACGACTAGCCAATCAACAACGATTGTTGTAACCATGCCGACCAATAAAAAGATTCAAGCAAGTTCAGCATTAACATCACAACCTAGCGCCGACGCAATCCCTCAACTGACTGGTTTTGTCGTGGCTAATACCACTAAGTTTGCGATTTTAAATGGTCAGATCACCAGCGTAGGTCAATTGATTAATGACTATAAAGTACTAGCCATTGATTCTACAACCGTCAGTCTCCATCAACTCACGTCCACCAAAACTATCATTCTTTCTTTGGAGTAAATGATGAATAAAAACCGGATTTTCCTTATTTTGCAGAGCCTAGGTTATTCAATGTTACTTTTTGGCTGCTCAAGTCTGCAAAAAACGGAAATAAATACCGAGTTTCCGCGTTATCACGCAAAAAAAGTTCAGCCTATTTCATTGGAACAGCTGCAGAAAATTCCCGTGTCCGAGCGCATAGTTTTCCCTGAGGTGGCCAATGCGCTGCCGGTACAAACCAAAGAAAAACTATATAGCTTCGTTGCCAAAGATATGCCAATTCAACAAGCTATTCGATTATTTGCCAAAACTTATCAGCTTAATATTTTAACCGACCAAGATGTTAGCAGTGTTGTTAATGTCGACTTTCACCAATTACCTTTTGACCACGCAATGACCGCGTTACTTAGCTCAATGGGTTATTACTGGCAAATTGAACAAGATTTAATTCGCGTACGCTCGTGGCAAACTCGGATATTTAACGTCAATTATATTCGTCTAAACCGGGTAGGAACCTCCTCAAGTGAAGCAAGTGTCAGCTCGGGTAGCTCTTCAGGAGGCGGAGAGGGATCTGGTGCCCAAGCCGGAAACATTAGCATTAAACAGGAAAACCGGATTGAATTTTGGGCCGAGCTAGAAAAGCAGTTAAAAACGCTCGTGTCTGCTGAAGGACGATTGGTGATTAATAACATTGCCGGCACCATTCAGATCTCGGACCGTCACCCCAGAGTTAAGGAAATGGCCCAATACATTGACGATATTAACAACTCTATTCGCCGACAGGTCGATATTCAGGTAAAAATTCTCGAGGTAACACTCAATGACGATTATAGCCTCGGTGTCGATTGGTCTCGGCTAGCGAGCTCCAATAAAAGTAGCATTCAAACCGATTTCAGTCTCAGTAATATTATCACGGCACCAACGGGTGTTGGCGCAGCCTTAAACCCAACCCTGTCACTGGGTATTTTTGATTTTGGGGCCAACGGAGCTAACCAATTATCGGCAACAATCAATGCACTAAAAGAACAAGGGGAAGTTAAAATTGTGTCTCAACCCCACATCCGTACCCTCAATAACCAATCAGCACTGATCAAGGTAGGTACCGATCGGACCTTTTTCAGGCGAGAGCAAAGCACCGATACTACTACGGCCGGCTCAACCACCAGCACCACCGACGTGCCCCAAGTCGTTACTGAAGGCATTGTGCTGTCGATCACCCCTCAAATATCAAAGGATGGCTGGGTGATTATGGACGTTTCGCCCGTTATCACCCGCGTTTCAAGTGTTAGCGAGGTCAAAGACTCGACAGGTAATGTGCTGTCATCCGCGCCTAATCTCGACATAAGACAAACCTCTTCTTTAATCAGAGCGCTTAACGGAGAAACTATTATTATCGGTGGTCTAATCCAAACCCAACAATCTAAAACAAACCGCGGTGTGCCAGGCATTAAAGACGTCTTTGGGGTTGGACAATTGTTTGAAGGTAATTATGAAAATACCGTAAAAAAAGAACTGATTATTTTCATTACGCCCACGGTGATCGACGATAGTTTTTCCGCAATTAATAAACCTCAGCCACAGGATAACCGCCAATGAAAACATTGTTTACCTACCTTATGATGATACTTGTGTTGATGTTGTCGCCTGCGGCCTTAGCGCAGCCAGTGGGCACTGCCGCCACAGCGACACAACCGAGCATCGAGTTAATGCTGGCAACAACGCTAAAACTGGAAAAGACCGGTAATTTAGCCCGCGCCAGCACTAAACTGGCCGAGCTCTATAAGCTTGATGCTGACCATGCCGACGTCCGATTAGCCTACGGGCGATTACTAACAAAAACGGGCCGCTCTGATCAAGCCATTAGGGTATTAAGCCCATTAACGTCTCAATCGTCGCAAGACTGGCGCCCGTGGTTTTGGGCCGGCACTGCGCTGCTATTAAATCAAGATTTAGCCAATGCCGCTTTATACCTCGATGAAGCAATAGCGCGGCAAGGAGATGAGGTAGCGATTTGGGTACAACGTGCGATTGTCGAACAGGAGTTAGACAATCCACAAGCTGCTATTTATATGCTGCAGGTTGCTGACAAAATACAAGGGAATAATCCCGCTGTGATGATTAATTTTGCCTATGCCAATGAGGCCATCGGCGAAATTGACAAAGCGATAGTCGCCTATAAGCAATTTCTCAAGCTATCCACTGCCGACATAACATATGGCAAGTTACGTAGCCTAGTGATCGTTCGCTTGAGCAAATTTGCATTGGCCAAGCAAAAAGTAAAGCAAGGAGCGGCGCTCGAAACATCACAACTTAATTAATGAATAAATTATCTCGAACTCGCTCAACTGTTAAGGGGGTAGTCATTAACCAGTTAAGGCGCTAGCCATTAAGGAATCAGTCATTAAGCAGTTGAACATCAAAAGAAAAGCTGACTACGTTGTTATTATATTCGATCGATATATTGTAGTTAGCTAAGTCAGATAATTTTTTAATAATAGAAAGCCCTAGGCCATGACGTCCCGAGTGAGTTCGGGATTTTTCTAACTGATAAAAAGGTTCAAACAAACTGGTAAGTTCGAGTTGACTCATGCCTTTGTCACATTGATTTGTCACGGCTATCTGCAACCGAAATGCACTTAACTGACTGAGCTCAACCCGCACTGGAGAGTGATCGGCAGCATAAAAAAATGCATTATCTAACAAGTTATTTAATACCGTCTCGAAACAAAACTTATCGACAAACATCGTGGTTAAATTATCTGGATTAGTGATAATTATCTGCGCTACTTGAGCTGGGTATTTAAAGCTTAACGAGGAGCAAGTATTTTCAATCGCGTTAATAATCTCAACCGGTTCCTCATTTATTGCCAGCTCTTGGCTTGCAGCCTGATGTAATAGCAGCATCTTATGCACGATATTATTTAGCCGAGTTGACGAAGCAAGCACATCCTGTTTATAGGTTTTATTGATCCGCACCTCATCTGGGTACTTGATCGACATTTCAGTTAAGCTAATAATTTCAGAAATTGGTGTTTTAATTTCATGAGCAATGTCAGACGTCAGTCTCTGCTCATTTTCGATTAATCTTTTGTTGTTTTTAATAAAGCTATTGAGCTCTCTGCGGATTGGCTCTATTTCTTCAACTCTACTTTCACCCACTTCAAGTAGCGCATTTGCTTTGGTAATATCTAAATTTTTGATCTGCTCATTTAACTCAAGCAATGGCCTTAAACCTTTCGTCACTATTTTACTGACAAAATATCTCACCGCAAAAATTGCTAACATAAAGCTCAATATTAATGAGATATCGACAATAATAGTGAGCTGGCTTAGATCTTTTGTCGGCATAGCAACGGAAAGGTATGTCGCCGTTTGCATCTGCATTTCGCCACTATCACCAGCTTGTGGCAAGAAATGAGTAATGATTACTCGACCATCTCGACCGTTAGGCAACACGGTATCGACAATAGTAGAGGTGTTGATCATAAGATCGAGTCTGGGTAAATTAACATCCGGTAAGTGTTTAAAAGAATCTGATTTTTCAACCGTGCTGTCATTGCTCCAAAGCTGAAAATATTCTTGGTTCAACTGCGCGGAAAATTCCGGCATAAATTGAGCAGAAAAGTCAAATTCAATCACCCCATCATCTTCATCGACTAGGTTTTTCAAATAGTTAGCTTTCTGCTCTAACGAGTGATTAAACTGCTCTTCAACCCAGCTGTCTAAACTAATATCGACGACCAGAAAAATCACGAACAGCACCACTGATAATATAATAGAGATGGTTTTTATTAACTGCTGTCTTATTGAACGCATAAATTAACCACCTGCAATATAACCGAATCCGCGCTTATTTCTAATCGGTAATTCACCACCAACCTTGCGAACTTTCTTTTTTATCGCTGAAATATGTACTTCGATTGTGCTCTTTGACAGCATGTCAAAATCACCAACAATCATTTCACTGATCTTATTGATCGTTACTATTTTTCCTTTGGCTGAAAACAGACAATTAATTATCTGATACTCTTTTCGCGTAAGTTCTATGACGTTATCGTAATAGTTAAGACATTTCATTGCAGTATCTAGCTCGAAATCATCAATGACTATTTTGCTGTCGGTACTATTTAACAACGCCCCACGCCGTAATACGGTTTGCACCCGAGCAAGCAATTCGTCGAATAAAAATGGTTTCGAAAGATAATCATCGGCACCGAGCATCAAACCATTTACTTTTTCATCAGGGCGAGCTTTTGCCGACAAAATAATAACGCGTGACGAAGAGTTGCTCGCACGCATACTTTTAAGTATCGCCAAGCCATCGACGCTAGGCAGCATAATATCTAACACCACCAAATCGAATTCATTATTCGCGATTAAGCTTAATGCTTGCGCACCATCACCCGATTGTTCAACCGTATATCCACTATTTTCAAACCCAACACACAAACTGCGCCTTAGTGGTTCAGAGTCTTCAACAATCAAAAGTTTCACTATAATTTCCTAAAATTTATTACAACAAGCGCTGAACAGCCAAGACGACGATACAGCTATCACTATAGGCTAGCCCAAATAACACATGGGCAATGACCTTTTCAACTAAGGCAGGTTCGAGTGCTATTGGTGCTAGTTGGTTCCTTTACGCTTGAGTATTTTAGCGAAAAATATCTGTCCTTTGATTATCCCCACAATACTGCACACCAAATAAGTGCAGCCATCAGCATCGATATAAAGACCGCGGCCGATCCAATATCTTTAGCCACACCAGACAAGGTATTAAATTCGCTGCCTATGCGGTCAACCACCACTTCAATGGCGGTATTAACCAGCTCTGCAAATAATACAAATAACAGCGAGCAGATTAGAATTAGTTGGTTTGCAAGCGAGATGTCTAACATCAGTGCCACGCCACTTAACGGCACAAATAACGCAACCTCCTGTTGAAATGCTGCTTCATTTTTTAACAGCCACTTGAAGCCATTTCCAGAATGAACGACCGTGAAAAGCACGCGTTTCAAGCCAGTTCGTTGCTTTAAATTTGTTGTCATTTGGGTTTACCTTAGGTTTGGCACGAATTAAAAAGATTCAACTGCGCATCGAACGCCTTAGTGTTAAGGCCGGTTAAATTGATCAGGCTATGAAATACGTTGTCATGTGATAACGAGCGATTGCTCAATGGCGCTAGACAATCCTTGAATTCACGCTGATGGTGCGACGACCAAAAATACATTGGCACATGCGTTTGCTCAGCTGGCGCTAAGGCATAAGGGAAACCATGAAGGTAAGCACCGCTCTCACCCAATGATTCACCATGATCAGAGACATAGATAAAAGACAGATCGTAAGATGATGAGTAAGACTGCAACGCAGCAATAATTTGTGCATTAACCAAGTCGCTATACAAAATGGTATTGTCATAAGTATTGATTAGCGCTTGCTGACTGCAATTTTGGATATCGCTTTGTGGGCAATCTGGAACAAACTTTTTCGCCTCAGTAGGATAGCGCTTAAAATACGTAGGGCCGTGCGACCCAATCATGTGCAACACAATTAAGGTCGATTGAGCATGAATGTTTGCTAGCTTTTTCTTTAACTGCTGCACCAATATTTCGTCATAACAATAAGTGCCATCACACAGTGGCGAGTCTTGCTGTGGATCGATTTGAATCGAAGGCACACGGTTACAAACATCTTTACAGCCACTATTGTTATCAATCCACAGAACATCAGCGCCAGCAAGTTGGGCAATATCAAGTAAGTTTTGCTGGTTATCCGTGTCAGATCTAGAGAAGTTGCTTCTAGTTTGTTGCGAAAACATGCATGGCACAGAAACCGCCGTCGCAGTACCGCATGACGCTACATTTGAAAAATAGCTTGGAGAATAGACTCGGGTATATTCATTAGTCGCTCTGTCGTAACCGTTATACTCAAAATTCTTTGCCCGCGCGGTTTCCCCGACCACCACAATAGTAACTTTGGGTTTGTTACCCGTATTAATCAATGACGGTGTGGTATCTAACAATTTAAATTGTTTTTCTGGGGCTAAAAACTCATCGTAAAAAAACTTAAAACCGCTGCTAACAAACTGAAATGGGATAATCTCTTTTTTTAGATAGCGATTATTTCGTCCCGTCGCGGCATAGTCAGCGTAATACACCTTAGCAATCACGGCAGCTGTCGCAAATAAACATACAACCAGTACTAATCGACTGAGCAGCTCTTTAGGCAAGGGTTTATAGGTGATTTTTACTTGGTAAATAAGGTAGGTAACAGGCACAACAATAAGCGTGATTATTGTTACTGCAGACACATTGATATATGACATAGCCTCCGATACATCTGTTTCAAAGGTGTTTTGAATCATGCCATAGTCAAATACCACGCCGTAAACACTGGTGCCATAAAAAACAAACGTCGATAGCACTGTGATTATCATTGCTATAGGGCGAAATAACAGCGGAATAGCGAGCAAAGAAAAAAATATCGCAATAAGACTAAACAATAAAACAGGCACCGATAACAAGAACCCGATTGAGTAATCATTGACCTCAAATACCGCCGCCCTGACACCATTTAGAAAGGGGAAATTAAATAACACGGTAAACAGTAATGAGAGATAAATAATCAATTGATTACTGCTAATTTCAAAGAGCGGGCTTTTATTTCTTATAAGGCTAAACATTGATTAACTCGGCTAATTAATTTTTGTCTAGCCTACTCGTCGACACTAAAGAAACGCTTAAGATTGGCTGTTATTTTGCTTAAGAAACAATAATAGGCTGGGGTATAGCACTTGAACCGCCACGCCTGACGGCAACTGATTTCAGGCATAAAATGTATAAATGAGTTGATTAACACGCCTAATCGACTCATAATTTGATACGATTAGCTCACCTAAACGACTCAAGAGGAAATTATGCCCCACTCTCCTTCATACATTTGGCAACACAAAGACTGGCCTAACTTTACTTATGACAAAGCCATCGTTATGCAAAAACTTGAGTCGTGCATACAAGCTGTTTCGCCGTTAAAACAATTAAGTGCAGTGCTCACTCATGAACAACGCTTAGACTGGGAAGCGGCCATTTTACTCGATGAAACACTAGCCTCAGCTAAAATAGAAGGCGAGTTATATGATCGAGATTCCGTGCGTTCCAGCATCGTTAATAAACTCGGCATCGGCACTGGGAGTACCTCCCTTGCAACAAGAGCACATAAACAAAGTGATGCGATGGTTGAGCTTTTATTGTCGGCGATCCGCAGTACCGATCAGCAAATAACTCACGATGTTATAAAGCAATGGCATCACATGCTTTTTCCTGTTGCACCAATAATCACACCTATGACTATTGGTGATTATCGCGATGACACAATGCAGATTATTTCAGGGCGATACGGTAAACAACAAATCCACTTTGAAGCGCCCTGTGCGGAAAAGAACGAAGTAGAACAAGAAATGGATACGTTTTTTAACTGGCTAAATACCTCATCAGATGAATCAACTTTCATCAGAGCTGCTATCGCTAAATTCTGGTTTGTGACTGTTCACCCTTTTGATGATGGTAACGGCCGATTATCTCGTATTATTGCTGAACGTTGTCTAGCCGAAGCGGAACATACAAACCTACGCCTATATTCATTGTCATCTGCTCTTGAAAACCACCGCACTGAATATTATCAACAGCTGGAGAGCCATCAGCGTTGCGAGATGAAAAGTCATCAGCGTTGCGGGGTAAAGAGCCATCAGCGTTGTATTAATGAAGGTAATAACCTTGATTTAACCGCTTGGATAGTCTGGTTTTTATCTATGGTAGAAATTGCTGCTACCGATGCTAAGAAAGAATTTGAACGAGTGATGCAATCGACTCATTTTTGGCAAAGACATCAGAAAACACTTATCAATGTCAGACAACAAAAATTGATTGTTCGCTTATTAGAAACTGCGGATTTTAGTGAGGGTATTTCTCGTAAAAAGTATAAAGCATTAGCTAAAACTACAGACGCTACCGCGGCAAGAGATATTGTAGATCTCGTTGAAAAAGAAATCTTAATGCCAGTTGGCGAAGGGCGCAGCCGTCGCTACTTAATTAATAAAAACTAACATTCCAAAATTCAGGCTAATTATTGTATACATCGAAATTAGGACATGAATAAGCCTCAACTAAATGAGGCTTGTTAAACCAAATAATATAAATCGTAATTTGACTGGAAACATCTAGCTAATAATTAACTCTTTATTTATTAAGTAGATCTTTATGCGTGCCCTATCTTTGTTTTTGAAAATCAATTAGTTATCGTGTTAATGCGAACAAAAACACACACCAACAATGTTATGATAATGCTGTTTTAATGCCTTGGTTTACTTAAGTATCTCCTATGTAAATATAAAGCCCCTAATTAAAATTATAAATCAGAGGCTACGCGCGATGCTTAACAATGCAGGGGAGATGTAATGTTGTTACTCGTCATCACCGCTATACTCATCATTATTCGGATTTAATTGATCTCCATGATTGTCTAGACTATCCCAATATGCATCATTATTTGGGTTCATGCTGTCACTACGATCATCGTTAGAATCTCTACTCATTAGGGTACCCCTTTATTTATTGCTAGTTTGGCGGTTTTGCTGAAGTTGCTTACTTCTATTTCCCTGAGCCTGACCGCGCTGCTTATTAGTTCCTGAAGTACCTTTATTGGCATTTCCCATGTTGCTTGAGTTATCTTGTGGTTTAATAAAAGTCATAATAAGTCCTTAAGTTTTAAGTGATAAAATATCTATTCATATAGAGCAACGTTGATGATACGCTCACGAAAACAAATAAAAGGGACATTTGACTGAAATATGAATACACGACATAAAGGATTTCAAAAAGGCCTTATTTTCAATCACTTTCAAGAGCTAATATTCTTCTCAACAAAACTCTTTAAATCTGATGCAGACATGATGCTGAAAATGAGCCGAATGATAAAAGAGGACGAGTCAATTACATCCGATCAGCAGATATTTCGAGAAATCAGATCTGAGCAGATGGATGTAAATAAATTAATTTATCACTTCAAGGAACTAGGTATTAACTTAGATTTTACTGAAGACTTTACTGATTTGGTAACGGAAGATCCCAAAAACATCGGTGGATGGTTCTTATTAAAATCAATAATAAGAGGTGCGATGTTAAGTTGTCACAATACAAAACAATCAAAGTTTTTTGAGTTCATTAATGCACTATGCGAGGTAGACAAACAATTCATAAAAACAGGACGAGAAAGACAAAGTAAAACACAAGAGGAGAACTATCACTTCTTAAATGAATTAACAGCATACTGGTTACCGACAGTTAACATGGATTTTAGCAATAGAACCAAAGAGGCAGAGGCAAGTTACCTAATAAGTATGGTGCTACATTGGGCCGCTCTATATGAAAAGTTTTTGGTCACAGAATTTGGTGAGCCAGATGGAGAAGCAGGATATAAGTCCATAGTGAGCCAGTGTTTACCAAGCTTAAACAAAAAAAGTCAGCTGGAACGCAGTAATAGCAACCTCATCAAATTAATAAAGTCCAAATGGGCAACACACAAATATAAAACTAACAGTATATCGTGGACCACTTTCTACACAGACATTGCAAATGCTATTCAAGAGCAAGAAGCCAAAAGTGAAGATCGTATTCTAGAGAAACAGGAGTATGTAAACCCTGAAATAAGCCATATCAAAAAGCGCGTATCAAGGTGGCGAAAAGGCATTAAGGCAACAACAAAAAACGACCCTGCTATTTACCTACCCAGTTTCATGTCACCATCAGATCTCAAACACAACTTCGGAATCCTCAGAGCACCAGAGCTAGTTAATTCAAAATGCTTATCCGACTTTACATTCATAATAATACAGCTATTTGAGAAAATGCAATTTGAAGTTCTACAGATGGGGGTATCAGATGAATTCATTGTAAACGAATTTAAGAATTATAATACCTATCAAAAACTAGTAAATAAAAGGTTTGATAATTATTGTGAGACTGGAGAATTAACAGCTTAGTTAACTGGTAACAGTTGGAATGATTAGATACGTGCGTAGGGTAAATGTTATATATCCCCATACGAGCTTGTGACACACACGGCTGAAACGCTGATTCTATAAGTGATAAATCAAATTAGCGATTACGCTCACTACTGAATTTACTGCTCATATAAGAATTGATTAGGCAGATAAAACTAGTTGTGAAACTTTCTGTTAATCAATATATTATCCATGCAGTAAAGCTCCCAGTATTAAACTCAATATATAAAGGATTGGATAGCATTGAAATTCCCAGAAATAAAAACTCTGTTCAAATACGGGCCTATCAACAAAAACCAACTATCAGCTCTATCGCAAAAAATGATATGGTATTCTAAACCAGCTAGATTTAACGACCCTTTCGATACCCGATTTTATGTCACAGGGAAACTTCGTACCTATGACGGAACTACCAATAGCACAAAAATAAATGCCGCGTTTGGAGAGGATATGGAGGGCGCAATGGTATCAAATAAAGCGCCTCTCGATGGAGAGTTAAAATCATTTCAACAAGAAATTGAAGAATTAGGTGTTCTCTCACTGAGTACCACCAATAAAAACCTACTTCTATGGGCACATTACGGGTGTGAACACAAAGGTATGTGTCTAGAGTTTGAACGAATAAATACTTCAGCTTTGTCTGATGACGAAGCGACTAAAAAAATATTCTATACCAACAACCATCCCACATTAAGCACACAATCACTAATAAATCCGGCATCAAAAAAAGCAAGTATGCACCGTATTTTATTTACTAAGTCCATGCACTGGGGTTATGAAGATGAATGGCGCCATATAGTTTCTACAGGTGATAGCTTACACCCATGGCCTGCACCATTAAAAGCTGTGTATTTCGGCTGTAATACAGATAACTCTGATATCCAATTAGTACAAAGAGTTATAAATGATACCAGCATTAAATATTATCAAACAGAAATGAACGGCAAAACGTTTGGATTAAAATTTAATAAAATATCCTGAGCAAGTTCACGACCAACAGAGGTAGCGTTATAGGCACACATCACTGATCGTACGCATTAGTAAACAGCACCTGCCAAAGCCAAGGCTCAACGAAAAACTAACCTCTAAATTTTGAGGCTATAGACAAGTTTTCGTGCAGAGTTGTAGCGTGAAGTTAGTTAAAAAACAAAGATGGGACACGCAAAGAAATATAACTGATATTCAATAACTTTCATCAGAAGCATATTTAGGCAACACCAAGATATCTTTATTTTCTATAAGAGCGCCTATCGACAATTATTCGATCAAGTAAAAACGTAACTACATTGATTTATAAACCGTAATTAATACTGCCAGCTGTATGTTCACACTGAATTTCAGACATAAAAAAACCAACTCTCGTTGGTTGATTTAAACATAAAATAGTACCGCGTAAACAGTCGGACGCTGTTCGCCTTGTGCTTTATTTTAGGCATAAAAAAACCTCAACAATGTGAGGCTAATTTAGAACATAAAATGGTACCGGTAGGCGGACTTGAACCGCCACGCCCGAAGGCAACGGATTTTGAATCCGTCGTGTATACCAATTTCACCATACCGGCATTTTATGCAACTATCAGTGTGTTAACACGCTGATATGGGATGGCATTATACCTAGGCTTGTTCTATTGGCAAGCGTCATTTTTCATTATCGGTCAATAATGACCAATTAAGCGTTTAAGTGGCGGTAAAACAAACACTCTGGAATAGTTAATACCTAAACCGGCCTTTGAATAACCTTTTCGTCATAGTGAGCAAGCCCTAGTTAAAAATCATTACAAGCCTGAGCACTTTTGTTAAACTAAGCAAAATTTTTTAAGGCTTATAAAATAATGGCACCAGAGAACCACGCAGATTTCCCCCGCGCAGGATTTAAACGACGTTTAGGCGCACTATTATACGATTACATGGTAGGCATGGCTGTTTATGCTGTCGCGCATTTTGTCGGTTTTATTATCGTCGCTGTGTTGGCCAATTTAAACCCAAAGTTCTGTGATGATGGCGCCGACATTCAGCAGTGTTTAATCACCAGTGATGTTTATTCAGGTTATTTGATCACGGTAGTGTGTTTGTTCTTTGTGTGGTTTTGGACTCATGGCGGTCAAACATTAGGTATGCGAGCTTGGCGTTTAAAAATTCAGCGCATGGACGGCCGTTCTATTAGCACCTTGCAGGCAGTGCTTCGTTTAGGCACTGGTTTCTTAGGGCTGGGTAACATTTGGCTTTGGTCAAAAGAAAGCGAGAATATGAGCCTGCAAGACCGGATCTCAGGATCTGAAATGGTGGTATTAAGCCATAAAGCTAACAGAATAAAAAACTGGGATCAGCTTTAATCACAAAACTTACCATGCTGAGTCGGCTCCCTGTCTCAGCATGTATTCCCCTTTAGACGTTGCATTAACGAGCACTCACACTAGATGCTTGCGCTGTCCCATTTTAAGTTTTTAGTCACCTTAGCAATTTGTTGCTGCAAGTTATCATCGATGTGGGCAATTAATAAATCGGTCGCTTGCACCTGGTCTTTCATCCGTTCCATCGTACCAGAAAAATTTTCTAGCAAGGCAGTTTGTTGATTTGCTAATGCGCGAGCATCATTAGCGGCGGTATTGGTATATTGGGCATTTTCCGCCACCCGCTCAGCATTAACTTTTAATTCTGAGGCATTGGTAGTTTGGGCTTGTACCCCATCGGCCAATTGCGATATTTGCACTGACACTAATCCTGAGTGACGACTTAAGCTGTCTAACCGCAGCTTAATATCGTCGAGCGAATAATGGGTTTGTTGCGCCAATTTACGTACCTCATCGGCCACTACGCTAAAACCACGACCAAACTCCCCGGCACGAGCAGCCTCAATAGCCGCGTTAAGCGCTAGCAAGTTAGTTTGATCTGCAATCACCTGAATCGATTCTACAATTTTATGAACGTCGGTTACCCCGTGTAATAAATCGCTTAAGCTGTCCATACCATGTTGCACCCGCTGCTGAGTGGTCGAGCTGGCCTCTAACATTGATAGCGCATGACTTTTACTTTGATCCATCGCGGCAAAAGTACTCGTTGCATTGTCAGCGACTTGGCCGTTGATTTCATTAACATGTTGTCCAAGCTCTTTTATGTCGATCAGCAATTTTTGGTTTTGTTCAACTTGCTGCGCGGTTTGGCTTGAGTGCGATTTAATGTTGTCTAAATGCTCTGTCATATCTTGCATAAAGGCATTAATGACCAGCAACAACTGCTGCTTACTCTCGTTTTCCACCTGCTGCGCATTGATCAAAATATTAAAGTAATTGGCAATTTCGCCCACTTCGGTGTTGGGGTCAAGCTCCACTATTGGTTGCAGCGCTTGGGTTTCAATTAGACCTTTAAATGCATTTAATAGTTTAAGTAGCGGATTTAAAACTTGTCTTCGCTGAATAAAATAAACGAATAACGCTAATAATGCGATTGCACTAATCGCACTAGAGAACACTAAAAACACAACGTTGAGGGTCTCTTTTCGGTGTTGATACAGCTGCTGCTCAGCGGCTAAAATAGTTTTAGATAAACCCGCAATTTGTCCGCGCAACTCGCTAATACCCGCTTGGACATTTTTAGCCTGAGCTGTGGTGGTGCTAATGTCTTTGTCGTAGCGATTAACCCAGCTGATTAATTCTGATTTTATTTCGATCGCTAACTCTTCAGGCGCTTGTGTATCGAGACTCAGCTCATCTTGATCAATTTCAGCATATAGACCTATCTCGGGTAGCCCTTCAATATCAAGTGCTAAAGCCTGTAACGCTGCCAAGCTACGGGCAAGAGACTGTTGGCTTTCTTGCGTCAAGTCAACCACGAATCTATTGCTGCGCTGATTTAAGGTAATAAGCTCAAAATAAAAGTCATTAGCTAGTTCAATGTATTTATGCGCGTTTATTTCATTAATAGCAGCGCCTTGCTGGGCATATTTGATCAGGGAGTTGACCGCGCCAGACATCTGACGAATCGCGTTTTCAAACAAAGCATTATTGTTGCCAGCCAATTTACCTAAAGCACGGTATTTGGTTTTAATGCCATGCTCTAGCTGGTCTAACTGACTCACTAAATTTTGTTGTTGCGCAGGTTCTAACATATTGAGATTACTTGATTTGATCTGACTAATAATCTCACTCGCGTGATTAAGTGATTCAGCCTGCCCTGCTGACAAATAGGTTTGCACATCATGGGCCAGTTCAATAACAATAATGTTTTTTAGATCGGTATAACTTGCTGTTTGTTGGTTCAAGCGGTTTAAAGCGTCGCTAGCCCAAAATAATGTTAACGCCAATGCCACGCTCGCAGTGGTTAGTGAAATAGCTAAAACTCGGGTAAATGTAGAAACTCGCATGCTAATCCTAATACAAGTAGATTTGCGCGCTATATTATTAGCCAGTTGTGACGTTTTTAAGACAGTTTTATGGCAATACCGCTTTTCCATTGGTTAAAACTCGCTGCGCCAGCAACGAGCCGCTAGGTTATTGTTAGCTCTCCTGCCGTGAATAAAGCTTATTACTCTTTGTTAATTTAATTAATGTCTCAGCAAATAAAGGCAACGCCACACCAGCGACAATTAAACTACAAGCAATCATTTTTAGTGGTGCGAGCTGCTCATTATAAAAAATGACCGACCCTAATACGCCAAAGATAGGGATCAACAAGCTAATGGGTGCCATGGTTGATAGCGGATAACGGGTCTGCAATTTATTCCAAATCCAATAACCGAGTAACGTCGTGGGGTAAGCTTGAAATAATGCTGACATTAAGCCAACTTGATTGAAACCTTGACCGAAAAAATCAAAACCCGCACTGCCATTAACTAGATAAGACAGCAGAAACAACGGGATCGGGGCAAACAAACACGACCAGACTACAAATGCGAACATCTCTTTTATTTGGGCTTTTTTAATGATTAAACTAATGACACTAAGGCTTAATGCCCCAACAACAGCAGCCAGAAAACCTAACAAGCTCACCGAACCATCTTCAACGCTCAACACAATTAACAAGCCTACTACCGATAAAACAAGCCCTACTCTACGGCCTACATTAAGCCGCTCTTTAAGTAAAAACCAGCCGATTAGCACGCTGATAAATGCGCTAGATTGTAAAACAATGCTGGCCATGCCCGCCGACAAGCCAAGCTCAATTGATAGCGACATCATGCCCCACAACCCCACACCAAACGTTAAGCCATAAGCGGCTAAATACCACCAAGAAACCTTGGGCCGTGCTACAAAAAATACCGCAGGGATCGCCGCAAAACTAAACCTTAAGCCCGTTAAGACAAAGGGATCTATGTTATCGACGCCAGCCTTAATCACCGAAAAATTAAAGCCCCATAAACACGTGACCCCAATCGCCAATATCAAATGAAACAGCTTCATACTTCCTCCAATTATTAAAAATCATTTGACTAGTATCGCGACTTCCTAAAAGATAAACAGATGTAATTTTTTGATATTTTTAGGGTACAGTTGAGGTAAAGATGACCGCACGTTACATTGAGCTAAGTGAAGATATTATTGACAACATTAATAACCAGCGCTTAATTATCGGGCAGCGTATGCCCTCGATCCGAAAGTTTACCCAACTGCATCAGGTCAGCATGACCACCGCTATCAGCTGTTACCAACGACTGCAAGATCAAGGGTGGTTGCAGGCCAAACCACAATCTGGCTTTTTTGTCAGTCAGCCATTAAACAAGACAACAATCCCTATTTTTCCTACTTTTAAAGCGAAAGTAAGCCAGCCAAAGATGGACCATAGTGCAAGTTTAAACAGTGGTGGGCCGTTTTATACCGCGCAATTATCACCGCAACTCATTCCCCAAGAAATACTGGCACGTTGTTTACGCCGCGGTAATTTAAGATATGGCGACGGGGTTTACCAGTACCCGGATTACCAGGGTAATTTAAGCTTACGCCAGGCTTTGGCCCGACATTTCAGTGGCCAATACTTTCCACTGTCGGCCGACACTTTAGTGGTCACTAATGGCTGTATTGATGCGGTTAAAACCGCGATAGAAGTAACCACAAAAGTTGGCGATGCCATTGCGATACCCTCCCCTTGTTTTAACGGCTTATTAAATTTGTTGGAAAACATGGGCCGGTTAGTGGTCGAAATCCCTTGTCATCAGTCGCAGTTAGACTTAAAACAATTAGAACAACACCTAGCCAACAACAATGTCAGCGCATGTTTGCTCAGTGCCAATCACATTAATCCCCAAGGGATCTGTCTGAGTAACGAGCAAAAGCGTGACATTGCCAATTTAGCGCAGCACTATCAAATACCCGTGATTGAAGACGATGTTTACCTTGAGCTTGGTTATAGCGATACTTGTCCGCTACCGATTAAATATTGGGATAAATCGGGCTGGGTATTATGGTGCGGTTCAATGCCGAAAAGCATTGCCCCTGGTTATCGGCTTGGTTGGTGTGAGCCAGGACGTTTTTTTGAGCAATACCTTAAGTACCGCTGCGTGCAATCGTTTGGGGTTAACAACCCAGTTCAAAATACCATCTGCGAATTTATCGATTCGGGACAATATTTAAAACACCTTAAAAAATTACGCTTAACGCTGGCGAAACACGCCTTAGACTATCATGCGCTATTACGCGCGAATTTACCGTCACAAACACGCATTAGCGCCGCCGACGGTGGCATGGTAATTTGGGTTCAATTAGAGAATTTAGACAGCCATCGTTTATTAGCGATGGCGCAAAAGCAGCAGATTTCGATTCACGGCGGTCATCAATTTAGCACACTAAATTTGTATCGAGACTGCTTCCGCCTTAGCATCGGCTGGGCAATTGTCAGCGATTGCAGCGCATCGCCCGAGTTTAAACTCAGGCAACAGTTGATTGAGCTATGCCAACTTATCAGTCAATCGTTAGCTAAAAATTAGGTGCGTTTATTGAGAAAGTAACCCGCCAGACCAATAAAGACTAAGCTCGGTAATACCGCGCCTAAAATTGCCGGCAGATTATAAACCAAACTAATTGGCCCAAACGCCTGATTAGTAAGATGGAATGAGAAACCGGTAATAATGCCCATCACCAAACGAGCCCCCATGCTGACACTGCGCAGCGGTCCAAACACAAAAGATAATGCCAACAACATCATCACGGCAACGCTTAATGGCTGCATCACTTTACGCCACAAGGCTAAATCATAACGACTGGTTTCTTGCTTGTTGGCCTCAAGATAATCGAGGTAATCAAACAAGCCAGTAATTGATAATGACTCAGGTTTTACCGTCACAACGCCAAGTTTGTCCGGTGTCAGGGTCGACTGCCAATTGAGATATTCAAGCTGACGAACCACGGTTTTCTTATCACTTAATTGGGTTTGTTCAACGCCTTCAAGCCGCCACGAGTCGGTTTGATAGCGCGCAACTTTCGCTTTAGTAATTTCAGATAATTCACTGTTCTCATTAAACTCGTACAGTGTTATCCCATGCAATAAACCGGTTTCAATAACCTTATTAACATGCACAAAACGCGCGCCGTCTTTAGCCCACAACCCACTGCTACCTTTAAGCAAACTGCCGCCAGATACTTGTTGGGTTTTCATATTACGTGCTTTTTGTTCGGTCCAAGGCGCGCCCCACTCCCCTAATGCCATGACCATTAGCATTAACGGGATCGCCGTTTTCATCACCGAGAAAATAATTTGTAACCGTGAAATACCAGCGGCCTGCATCACCACCAGTTCACTGCTTTGCGCCATCGCGCCCAAACCAATTAACGCACCTAACAGCGCAGCCATTGGGAAAAACACCTCAATATCACGCGGCAGCATTAACGACACATAAATCGCCGCATCAAATATTGAGTAATCACCCTGACCAACCGATTTAAGTTGCTCAATAAACTTAATCATTGAGCTTAAGCCAACCAAAACTAGCAAACAAAAAGCCGTGGTTCCAGCAATGGTTCTAGCAATGTAACCGTCTAGAATCCTCATGATTTATGACCTTTTAATTTAGCGCGAATAATCACGCCAAATTGACGTTCTTTGCTGAGCAAGGCCAAGCCTAAAATTAATGCACTCAGATGAATCCACCATAGCCCGATATTAATTGGAATAATGCCATCATCAAGTGCGCTACGCCCCGCCATTAGCATGACGTAGTAACCTAAAAACAACAAAATTGCCGGAAATAGTTTGGCAAACTTGCCTTGGCGCGGATTAACTCTGGCCAATGGCACGGCAATTAACGCCAGCAATGGAATGGTTAACGGAATAGACAAGCGCCATTGAATTTCAGCCATTGCCTCAACATCGCCCCGCGCCCATAGCTGAGCGCTAGGGATCGCACTGAGTTTACGCCTGCGCTGTTCAACCGCCTGTTCTTTAATTTGCATTTGATAATCGCTAAATTCAAGGGCCGAATATGCTGCTACTCCCGGAGCCACCTGATAGCGCTTACCGGTCATTAATTTAAGCTGTTGCGAGCCACTCGCTTCTTCAATCACATCACCTGACGCCGCCACAATAATGTTATGTTCCGTCGAATTAGCATTTTTGGGCAATTGCGCAACAAAGATTTTACTGAGCTTGCCATCATTGATCGATTCAACATAGATCACCGATTTGTTATTCGATGAATATTGAAAGCGACCCGACGCTAACGTTGTTAGGCCAGCATCGGCTTGTGCTTGTTCCATTACCTGATATTCGCGTTCTTGCGCCCAAGGCCCAAGCCATAAGGTATTAATACCGGCAATAATCATCATAACAAATGCCAGCACCAAGGTGACTCGCGCCACATACCACTCGCTAATCCCAGTGGCGCGCATAACCGCCATTTCACTGTCGGCGTACATTCTAGACTGCGCCATTAAGATCCCAAGGAATAAACTCAAGGGTAAAATAAGTCCGGCCAGTTTTGGTAAGTTTAAGGCTAATAGAGTCGCGACTAGCGCGCCGGGGAAATCGCCGTCGACGGCATTGCCCAAAATACGGACAAACTTTTGGCTCATAAAGATTGCCATTAAGACAAACAATACGGCAATTTGCGACTTTAACGCTTCGCGAATGAGATAACTAAATATAATCAAGATGGTTTTCCATGACTAAAGGTACAATTTTACTGGAAACAGTCAATATTTTCGGTAAACTAGCTATTTTAGATAGTTTTATCGTCGCATATCTATGTGATGTTCACTATGATACACATACACAAAGCAACCCATAGCTTGGCAACGAATAATAATTCACACTGGTTTGGTTGCTATTATCTAACAAATAGAAGACTTTGTCTGTAGACTTTAGCTAGAGATCGTGTCTTTATCAACCAAGGAGAGCTCATGGAGTTCAGTGTCAAAAGTGGTAGCCCAGAAAAGCAACGCAGTGCGTGCATTGTCGTTGGTGTTTTTGAACCACGCCGTCTGTCACCTATTGCCGAGCAGCTTGATAAAATCAGTGAAGGTTACATCAGTAATCTGCTGCGTCGAGGCGACCTAGAGGGCAAAGCTGGCCAAATGCTGTTATTGCATCATGTGCCAAACGTGTTGAGCGAACGCATTCTGTTAGTTGGCTGTGGCAAAGAGCGTGAGCTTGATGAACGCCAATATCGCCAAATCATTCAAAAGACCATTAACAAGTTAAACGAAACAGGCTCAATGGAAGCGGTGTGTTTTTTAACTGAATTACATGTTAAAGGTCGTGATACGTACTGGAAGGTCCGCCAAGCGGTTGAGACCACCCAAAATAGCCTATATGTATTTGACGCGCTTAAAAGCAAAAAAGACGAAACACGTCGTCCATTACGTAAAATTGTCTTTAATGTGCCAACGCGCCGCGAATTGCCAATTGGTGAACGCGCGATTAATCATGGCGAAGCAATTGCTAGCGGCATGACCTTGTGTAAAGACGTGGCGAATATGCCACCAAACATTTGTAATCCGGCCTATTTGGCCCGTCAATCACGCCAATTGTCTGAAGGTTACGACAACGTAACGGTTGAAGTCATTGGTGAAGAGCAAATGGCTGAACTGGGCATGGAGTCTTACCTTGCAGTAGGTCGTGGTAGTGATAACGAATCACAAATGACCATCATTAGGTATCAAGGCAACCCTGATCAAGATGCTAAACCTATTGTATTAGTCGGCAAAGGTTTAACCTTTGACTCCGGCGGTATTTCGCTTAAGCCCGGTGAAGGCATGGACGAAATGAAATACGACATGGGCGGCGCTGCGGGTGTTTTAGGCACGATGGAATCTTTAGCTAAACTACAGCTACCGCTTAATGTCATTGGTATTTTGGCGGGCTGTGAGAACATGCCTTCGTCGAATGCTTATCGCCCTGGTGATATCCTAACGACGATGTCAGGCCAAACGGTTGAAGTACTTAATACTGACGCCGAAGGCCGCTTGGTCTTATGTGACGTATTAACGTATGTTGAACGTTTCGATCCGGAATTGGTTATCGATACCGCGACCTTAACCGGCGCGGTTATTGTCGCGCTGGGCAAGCATGCTTGTGGTTTGTTAAGTAACCATAACCCGCTAGCGCATGAATTATTAAATGCTGGCGACCAGTCTGGCGATCGCGCATGGCGCTTGCCAATGTGGGACGAGTATCAAGATCAACTAACCAGCCCATTTGCTGACATGACCAATCTTGGTGGTCGTGCCGCAGGCACTATTACCGCGGCTTGTTTCTTGTCACGCTTCACCAAAAAATATCAGTGGGCTCATCTTGATATTGCGGGTACGGCTTGGAACAGCGGCGCGAACAAAGGAGCAACCGGTCGTCCGGTTCCTTTGCTAACCCAGTTTTTACTTAACCGTGCTAATGTTGTTACTGGCGACTAACCACGGTCAAAACTCGGTAAAACTAGTGAGGCTTAGGCCTCTCTAGTTTTTTTATATCACTTTTACCACAAATAATGACGTATGACTCAAACCACTTTTTATCAGATCGCGACCGAAAACCAGCCCAATGCCATGCTCGAAAAAGCTTGTCAATTGGCCGGTCAATTTTATCAGCAAGGTCAGCGGGTCTTTATTGCCACGACCGATGTTAAAACGGCCGAACAAATCGATGAGCTGATGTGGCAGCTGCCCAACGACGAGTTTATACCGCATAATTTGCAAGGTGAAGGGCCACATTACGGCGCCCCAATTGAGATAGGTCATCAACCGCCACAAGGTCGACGTCACATTTTAATTAATCTGTGCCACCCCTTACCGCCATTTGCGGTAAACTTTAATCAAATAATCGATTTCATCCCTGATGATACTGTGCAAAAACAACAGGCGCGTGAACGCTTTCACCACTGTCGGGTATTAAACCTTGCCCCCCAGCTGCATAAAGAATAGCTGTATTAGCAGTAGTTACATCAAGATTAATCGCACCTAACAAGCTAGACAAACGAGCGGATCATGGAAAAAACATATAACCCATCAGCAATTGAACAAGCACTGTACCAAAAGTGGGAACAGAGCGGTCACTTTAAACCAAGCGGCGACAAGTCAAAAGACAGCTACTGTATTTTACTGCCACCGCCAAACGTCACTGGTAGCCTGCACATGGGCCATGCGTTTCAACATACCATTATGGATGCGCTAACCCGTTATCACCGTATGGATGGCGACAATACATTATGGCAGCCTGGTACCGATCACGCGGGCATAGCGACCCAAATGGTGGTTGAGCGTCAGCTTATCGCCCAAGGTCAAACCCGTCATGATTTAGGCCGTGAAGCCTTCGTTAAAAAGATTTGGGACTGGAAAGAAAAGTCAGGTGGTACCATCACCAACCAAATGCGCCGCATTGGTACTTCGCCAGATTGGTCGCGTGAAGCGTTCACCATGGACGAAGATTTATCAAAAGCCGTGCAAGAAGTCTTTATTTCTTTACACGACGAAGGCCTTATCTACCGTGGCAAGCGTTTAGTTAACTGGGATCCAGTATTACACACCGCAGTATCAGATCTTGAAGTAATTAATACAGAAGAAAATGGCTTTATGTGGCACATCCGTTACCCACTAGCCGATGGCAGTGGCGATCTGGTAGTAGCCACCACGCGTCCTGAAACGATGTTAGGTGATAGCGCTGTTGCCGTTAACCCAGCAGATGAGCGTTTCGCGCACTTAATTGGCAAAGAAATTAAACTGCCATTAACCGACCGTCTTATTCCGATCATTGGCGACGATTACGCCGACCCAGAATTGGGTACTGGTTGTGTAAAAATCACCCCAGCACACGACTTTAACGATTACGAAGTCGGCCAGCGTCACAACTTACCGTTAATCAACATTCTAACCAAGAATGCTGAACTTAACGAAGAATGCCCAGCGCCATATTGTGGTCTAGACCGCTTTGATGCGCGTAAGCAAATCGTTAGCGATCTTGAAGAGCAAGGTTTCTTAGTTGAAATTAAGCCGCACAAATTAATGGTGCCACGTGGCGATCGCTCAAACAGCATCATTGAGCCGCTACTGACTGACCAATGGTACGTTAAAACAAAACCTCTCGCTGAACCTGCTATTGAAGCTGTGCGCAGTGGTGAAATTAAGTTTGTGCCATCAAACTGGGACAAAACGTATTATAACTGGATGGAAAACATTCAAGATTGGTGTATTTCACGCCAACTTTGGTGGGGCCATCGCATTCCGGCTTGGTATGACGAGCAAGACAATTTCTACGTTGGTCAAGACGAAGCCGATGTGCGTCAAAAGCATAACTTAGGCAGCGAGATTAAGTTACGCCAAGACGAAGACGTGCTTGATACTTGGTTCTCATCTGCGTTGTGGCCATTTGCAACCATGGGCTGGCCTGAAAAGACCGAAGAATTAGAAACCTTCGTGCCAAGTGCCGTATTAGTAACAGGTTTTGACATCATTTTCTTCTGGGTTGCCCGCATGATCATGATGACCAAGAAATTCACTGGCAAAGTACCGTTCAAAGAAATTTACATCACCGGTCTAATTTGTGACGAGCAAGGCAACAAGATGTCAAAGTCGAAAGGCAATGTGCTTGACCCTATCGATCTGTTAGACGGCATTAGCTTAGAAGACCTAGTGACCAAGCGTACTGGCGGCATGATGCAGCCACAAATGGCCGCTAAAATCGAAAAGTCGACCCGCGATCAATTCCCAGAAGGTATTGATTCGTACGGCACTGACGCGATGCGTTTCACTTTTGCGGCACTCGCCTCAGCTAACCGTGAAATCAGCTTCGATTTAAGCCGTGTTGAAGGTTACCGCAACTTCTGTAACAAGTTATGGAATGGTAGCCGTTATGTATTAATGCATACCGAAGATCAAGACTTCCTAACTGGTGATGATCACGAATTAAGTTTGGCTGATCGCTGGATTTTAGCTAAGCAACAAGAGCTAATTACAGTTTATCGTGGCCATTTAGATACTTACCGCTTCGATTTAGCGGCTCAAGCTATCTACGAATTTACCTGGAATCAGTTCTGTGGTTGGTACTTAGAATTAACCAAACCGATATTGTTTAAGGGCACCGAAGCGCAAAAACGTGGTACCCGTAAAACGCTGGTTGAAGTACTTGAGACCACCCTGCGTTTATTACACCCATTAATGCCATTCATTACTGAAGAAATTTGGCAACGTGTTGCACCGCTTGCTGGCATTGAAGGGGACACCATTATGATTCAACCGTTCCCTAAAGCTAATGCCGCGCTTGAAGACACTAACGCCTTAAACGATTTAGAATGGATGAAAGAGTTCATCGTTGGTATTCGTAACATTCGTGGCGAAATGGACATTGCGCCAAGCAAGCCATTAAATGTATTGCTTAAAGGTGTTAACAGCGAAGACAAGCGTCGTTTAGACGACAACCAAGCGTTCTTAATGGCCTTGGCTAAGTTAGAAACATTGACGGAGCTAAACGACGGCGAAGAAGCGCCAGCGTCAGCAACGGCTATTGTTGGTTCAATGGAAATTCTTATTCCAATGGCGGGTCTCATTGACACAGCCGCTGAACTAACCCGTATTGCTAAAGCGTTAGAAAAAGTTGAAAAAGATTTAGCCCGTACTTCAGGCAAGCTGTCTAACGAACGTTTTGTTAGTAAAGCCCCAGCTGATGTTATCGAAAAAGAACGTGCTAAAATGGTAGAAATGGAACAAACCGTTGCTAAATTAAAAGAGCAACGTGCGACGATTGAAGCGCTTTAATTAGCCTTTAAGAATCTCCATACTAAAATTGGTTACCGTGACGACGGTAACCAATTTTTTTTGGCTTAAATCTATCAATGACTTGTCTTATTTCAACGCGCTTTTAACCTGAGCAAACCCACTAAAAACCAACCATTGGTCCATATTATTGATCAATGATGAAGCACCGCTAAGTGTGAGTTTACCGCTAGTTTCTGCACTCGCTAAACTGATATCGCCAAGCCATACTTGGGTCATTGTTTTAAGGTCGGTAATAAAATCCATATCAGGTTCAAATCCGGGGTTATCAACACAGAGATCAATCTCGCCATTTTCAACCAGCAGCCACCAATTTCGATAAGCTTGCGCCAAGTTTTTAAATTCAAAGTGCAAAACATTACGCCCTGAAGGCAATTGTGAAATATTAATGGTACGGCGCATATCCCACATTAATAATTCGACACTCAGGTCGTCATCCGACATCTGGCTGCGTACCCATCGAGCCCCCCACTCTCCTAGTCCCATCACAATAGATTCAAGTTCACGCCCTGCTTGCGTTAAGTGATACTCCTTGCTGCGGTTGTCAGCCGAGCGTTTAAGCTCAATTAAGCCACGCTGCTGCAAAACATTAAGCCGTTGCGAGAGCATCGTCGGGGAAATGAGGGGTAAACCTCGTTTAAAATCATTAAAACGATGGCTACCGCATAATAATTCCCGTATCAGCAACAGTGTCCAACGCTCGCCAAGCGCTTCGCAGGCTTTAGCGATAGGGCAAAATTGTCCGTACCCTTTCATGAAAAAATCTCCTCACAATGGCCGCTACAACACTACACTTTTCGTAGCTTAAGCTACGTTTTCCGTACTTGATAAAGTATAGACGATCAACTGTACTTAAGACTCGAACAACCACTGAGAGACAGGATCATGAACATCACACCAACATATCACGGTAGCTGTTTTTGCGGCAGCGTTCTATTTACCGTTACCCAAGAACCAGCCCTTGCTGCTTACTGCCATTGCCAATCTTGTCGTCACTGGTCAGGCGGCCCCATTAGCGCCTTCACTTTATGGCAACCAGACTCGGTGCTAGTAACCCAAGGCCAAAGTAATATTCGTCATTACAATAGAACCCCTGGCAGCACGCGAAAATGGTGCAAGTGTTGTGGCGGACACCTTTTTACCGAGCATCCGGACATGGGCTTAATTGATGTGCCAGTGGCGGTGTTAAAAGATTTCCCCTTCGAGCCGGTATTACACGTTAACTATCAAGAGTCGGTCCTGCGGGTTATCGATGGCCTACCCAAAATGAAAGATTTACCGCAAGAGGCCGGAGGTTCGGGCGCCTTATTAACCGAATAAAAATTAACTAAGTAGTTGGACTAGAACATATTGACTAACACACGGAGAAATCCCATGAACATCAACGTTGCAATATCACAAAAACCACCAGTATTACTCGACCTTCAAGCATCAACCACTCAAGCCATCGCGACAATTAACGAAGTCGCGGCGAAAGGAGCGCAACTGGTTGTCTTTCCTGAAGCATTTCTACCAGGTTATCCCACGTGGATATGGCGACTACGACCAGGCGGTGACATCGCCCTTGGCAATGAAATTTTCAAAAAGTTGAGACACAATTCGGTCGATATAGCGAACGGCGACCTTGACAGTATTTGTGAAGCAGCGGCTAAAAATAACATCGTCGTGGTCATGGGTATGAACGAGGTTGACTCGCAATTTAGTGGCACAACATTATTTAATACCGTGGTAGTAATCGACGCCGACGGCACCATTTTAAACCGCCATCGAAAAATAATGCCGACCAACCCGGAGCGAATGATTTGGGGCTTTGGCGATGGCAGTGGCCTCAAAGTAGTAGATACCGCTGTCGGGCGGATCGGCTGCCTTATCTGCTGGGAAAATTATATGCCTCTGGCTCGCTACAGTCTATTTGCGCAAGACATCGATATTTATGTCGCGCCCACTTGGGACAGCGGTGATACTTGGCTAGCGTCGATGAAGCACATAGCACGCGAAGGTGGTTGCTGGGTCTTAAGCACAGCCACAGCAATGCAAGGTAAAGACATTCCCGATACCTTTCCGCAACGTGATGAATTATTTCAAGCTGATGAATGGATAAATCCCGGCGACGCGGTGGTCGTTAAACCTGGCGGCGGGGTTGTCGCTGGCCCGCTCCATCAAGAGCAGGGGGTATTATTTACCGATATTGAGGTCGACGCAGCGCGGGATTCGCGCAAGGGGCTAGATATTGCAGGACATTATAATCGACCGGATATTTTCCATTTAGAAATCGACCGCCGCGCAATGCCGCCACTGAGCTTTCTTGATGATGATTAGGACTGACATAAGTAAGTTAAAAGACGGGGCGATATTGTCGAACCGTCTTTTGTTCACTGCTTAGTGCTAAATTGATCGACGTTGAGATTTGCCCCGACATCTTAGTTGCTGGTAACAGGCGCTAATAATTGCCTTTAATATTGGCCACCAAAAAATCGACTGCCGCTTTGACTTTTGGCACTTGATAGCGCTGTTTTTGGTAAAGTAAATAGACCGCCAAATCAGGGTTTTGAGTGATTTTTATCGCGCCACTTATCGGTAATTCTATCAACTGCCCACTATCAAGATAAGATTGTAATACCCACCTTGGCAAGACTAATATTCCCTTACCTGCAACGGCTCGATCAACCAACCATTTACCATTATTGGTGGTTAGAGCACTCGGCGCTGAAACATCTTGCCACTGCCCTTGAGTATCACTAAGCCATGGCGTTGGCCCAGCTGGTGTTTGAAAAAATAAGCCTTGGTGTAGCTTTAACGCTTGAGGATTTTCAGGGCAACCATACGCTTGAATATAACTTGGCGCGGCAACGGTAATAAACTCATTTTCCATTAGCTTAATTCCGATGACTCGTTCCTGTGGCGCATATCCACCTCGAATAGCAATATCAACGTCATCGCGCCCTAATGTAGTTAGCTCATCGCTCAAGCTAACGTTAAGGGTGATCAGCGGGTATAAGGTATTAAATTGATCCAATAAAGGAATGAGGATCCGCTCGCCAAAGCCAACCATTGCACTGATATTAAGCACGCCCATTGGGGTCGTTTGATAAGCACGCACGGTTTCATCGCTGTCTCTTAATAACGAAAGTACTTCAGTCACTTGCTTATAGTAACTGGTGCCCACCTCGGTGACATTAACGGTTCGAGTAGTGCGCTTTAACAAGGTTGCACCCAAACTTTGCTCAAGATCGGCAACTCGCCGCGATAGCGATGAAGCTGGTACCCCAAACGCTTTCGCCGCCAGCGTAAAACTGCCAGTTTCTACTACTTTCACGAAATACCTAATCGCTTTTAACTGATCCATCGCGCTCTTACCTTAATTACTATTGTCATAAAGACAATAAAGATTCACAAACTAGCCTATATATACCACATTAATAACAGGTAATAATAGCCAGATAGACAGCTTGATAAAGCCATTAATAAAGAGAGAGCCAGATGCATAAAAATACTGCGATAAAATTAATTAAACGCCCTACTGGCGGACCAATCACCAGCGATCTGTTCGAACTAGTTAAGCATGACGTGCCTACTATTCAAGCCGGTGAGTTGCTCGTAAAACAGCAACATTTCTCTTTAGATCCTGCAATGTTTGGCTGGATGAGTCCTGATCTGGAAAGTTATATTCCACCAGTTGCACTGGGCGATGTTATGCGCAGCTTTGGTATTGGTGAAGTGATTGAAAGTAATCACCCTGACTTTTCAGTCGGTGATCGCGTCATGGGCATGATGGGCTGGCAGCAATTTTATGTTGGTAATGGCCAAGGGCTAAATAAAGTTCAAGCACCACTGCCAAACGAAGCGGTATTATCTATTTTCGCCCTGCCAGGCTTAACAGCAACCCAAGGTCTGTTTAATGTTGGCAAACCTAAAAAAGGTGAAACACTCATCGTAACTGGCGCCGCTGGATCGGTCGGTTCTTTAGTTGGTCAACTGGCTAAAGCTGAAGGCTTAACCGTTATTGGTGTGGTTGGCAGTGATGAAAAAGCCGATTGGATTGTTAATGAGCTAGGTTTTGATGCGGCGATAAACTACAAATCAGCAGATCTCGATGCCCAACTTGCCCAGCATGCTCCACAAGGTATCGATGTGTTTTTTGAAAATACCGGTGGTGAAATTCAGCCCCTAATTTTCGAACGGATGAATGCACATGGCCGAGTGGTTGTCTGTGGTTTGATCGCAGATTACGCCAAGGCAACGCCAGACGCTGGCCCAAGTTGGTTAAACGTAATTAAAAAACGTATCACCATTGAAGGTTTCACTATGCCAGATCACCTCCATCAAACACCGCAACTGCTCGAAAAGCTAACGCCTTACGTAATGGCTGGCCAAATAAAGCATCGCTCGCATGTGTTAGAGGGGCTGGAGTCAGCAATCGATGGCTTAAACTTATTTTTCACCGGCGCCAACAAAGGCAAACTGCTCGTTAAGCTGTAAATAGTTAAATTGCAATTAAACACAGCAGATTAAAAGTTACAACACGGAGGTGTCGGTTGTAGCTCCCGATATTAGTTGCATTCAAGAGTATGGCCGTTAGAAGAAAAAATCAGGGATGATTTTTTAGCTTTTTGCGCATGCGAAGCCATGGATGGCGCAGTTAGAGCGACGCAGGATGCCAAAGCCGAGACGCGCATAAAAAGCGGTTTCGTTAAGACGGTGATTCTATTGAATATAAGCAACTAAACTGCGGGTCGCCTTTCTTTTGGTTACTTTTCTTTGGCGACGCAAAGAAAAGTAACTGGTGTGCTGACACAAAAGTAGAATAGAGAGAGGCTATAAAAGCACATCATAAAAGTCGCTGAACTAACTTTAAAATACACTTAAATAGCACATAACCAATGTGATTAAAAAACGTTATCCAACCTCGTTAAAGGTTTCCCCAAGCGCGCTTAACAGGCGGTCAATTTCTTCGCGTTCACTGGTAAACGGCAGCCCTAGCTGAACGGTCGCGCCGCCATAACGCACATAAAAACCCTTTTGCCACATTTTCATCGCGATTTGATACGGGCGCAGGCCCGGTTCGCCCGCGATTGGGTCAATGTTAAAGCCTGCGGCCAAGCCATAGTTTCGAATATCTGTGACATGTTTACAGCCTTTAAGGTTATGAACCGCCTCTTCAAAATATGGGCTCAGATCACTAACTCGCTCAATAAGTTTGTCGGTTTGCAACAGTTCTAAACTGGCTAAAGCTGCGGCGCAGGCCACCGGATGTGCAGAATAAGTATAACCGTGCGGAAATTCCAGCATGTATTCTGGTCCGCCGTGCTCCATAAAGGTATCGTAAATTTCTTGCTTGGCGATCACCGCGCCCATCGGAATGGTGCCATTAGTCAGCTGCTTGGCAACATTGATAATATCTGGCGTTACGCCAAAAGCCTCAGCACCAGTTTTGGCACCCATGCGGCCAAAAGCACAAATAACTTCGTCGAAAATCAGTAATATATTATGTTGATCGCAAATCTCGCGCAGTCGATTTAAATAACCAACGGGCGGTGGAATAACCCCAGCGGAACCCGCCATCGGCTCAACGATCACTGCGGCTATGTTTGAGGCATCGTGCAGCGCCACTAATTCAAGCAATTCACTGGCTAAGTCGCCGCCAGTTTGTGGCTGACCTTTAACAAAGGTATTTTCCGCTAATAAGGTATGGCGTAAATGATCGGCCTCAACCGCCGGTCCAAAAGTAGCGCGGTTAGCACCAATGCCGCCCACTGAAATACCACCGAAGTTAACCCCGTGATAACCCAAACCACGACCAATCAGCTTAGTTTTGCTTGATAAGCCTTTTTTACGCCAGTAGGCACGGGCCATTTTAAGTGACGTTTCGGTCGCCTCAGAGCCAGAGCCAGTATAAAAGACCCGGTTTAATCCTTGCGGCATAAACTCGACAATTTTTTCAGCCAATTGAAATGCTTTCGGGTGGCCAAACTGAAACGCTGGTGCGTAATCAAGTTGCTTAATCTGCTGACTGACCGCTTCGGTTATTTCGGGGCGACTATGACCGGCACCACAACACCACAAGCCAGATAGGCCATCGAATATTTGTCGACCGTCAGCGTCGGTATAATAATTTCCTTGAGCCGACACAATAATTCGCGGATCTTTTTTAAACTGGCGGTTACCGGTAAAGGCCATCCAGTGAGCATCGAGCTGAGCTTGGCTTATGCCATGATTTGTCTTGTTATTATCCATGTTCCACCTAACGATCATTAAACTAAGAATTAAGTAAGTGATTCCATTATCATGCTCTCGAACACATTGTTAAATATTTCTGTTTTGAACTTTAGTTAACCAACTACTTACCTAACTCTACTCGCTAAAACAAACAGCAGCAACAGCCTGAGTTTGCGCCTGCTTCAACTTGACCATAGGTAACCAGCCTGTTAAGTTATTTTTTTTGATAAGCACATTACTTACCTATTGGTGGAATATGGCAGCGACCAAAAGAGGCCTAACCGGCCAAGTTAGTAACATTGATCTGCGGATGTTACGAATTTTCAAAGCAGTGGTCGATTGTGGCGGTTTCTCTGCGGCAGAAGTTGAGTTAAATATTAGCCGCCCAGCAATTAGCATTGCAATTTCTGATCTTGAAAAAAGGCTTCATCTTAAACTGTGTCAGCGTGGCAGAACCGGGTTTTCATTAACCGATGAAGGAGCCCAGGTTTACCAATCGGTGATGGAATTACTAAGCGCTTTAGAAGCATTTACCACCCAAGTTAACGGCATAAATGAGCAACTAAAGGGTGAGTTAAACATCGGCATTACCGACAGTTTAGTTAGCTTTGAGCACATGAAAATAACCAATTCATTACGGGCACTAAAAGATCTTGGCCCTGACGTAATCATTAATATAAAAATGATGCCACCAAATCAAATTGAAATAGATGTGCTTGATGGTAGGTTACATATTGGAGTGGTTCCTGAACTAAGACCCTTGCCTGGCTTAGATTATAATCCGCTGTATCAAGAACGTTCGTTGTTATATTGCAGTGAAGATCATCCTATTTTTTCACTTGAGCATAGCCAGTTAACCAATGCGATGATTTCAGCATCCGATGCGGTAATCCTGTCTTATCAACAAACGCCCGAAATAAAAAATCAATTGCAAAAGCTCAATAACACGGCCAGCGCAACCGATAGAGAAGGCATTGCTTTTTTAATTCTCACCGGACGATATATTGGGTATTTACCGGATCATTTCGCCAAACGCTGGGTTCAAACCAATTCATTACGCGCAATAAGACCTGAAAACTTTCAAATTCTTAGCACCTACTCTGCTATCACAAGAAAAAGCGCCCGCGCCAACATGCTGCTCGATACCTTTGTTGAACTACTAAATAATGAAAAGAACAAAGAGCATACTAACGAAAATTTTAAGCTTTAATGGCCTATAACGTTAAGCGGCCACTTACTTAGTCTTGCAAAAGCATTAACTAAGGTGGCCGCAATCGGTATAAATTAACTTTTATTACTCGTTAGTAAGTCCTGTAACACCATCAGTCGAGGTATCACTGTTTTTACTTTTATTCTTACTGCCTAGGCGTGGAAAGAGCAGCCCTAACACAAAGTAACCAAGTAGCAGACCACCAATACCAAAGATGATATCGCCGAAAGTTCGGTTCCAGACCAAGCTACGCACTAGATCACTTTGAATGACTTCAGACGAACGGGCAAACCAGTAACCGTGCTCAACCGAGGCAAAAAACTGAATAATACCAACCGGAAATAACGACATAGACAACATTGCCATTAGGCCGATATTAATACTCCAGAAGGCCCATTTTAATGGTCTGTCTTGCCAACCAATTCGTTTAGTAATCCCAGCCAAGCAGAACAACATCAAACCAATACCCAAGTTGCCGTACACGCCCATAAAGGCCGCATGAGCATGGGTTGCAGTTGTATTTAAGCCTTGAATGAAATATAACGCAATCGGGGTATTAATTAAGAAGCCCAATACGCCAGCGCCAATTAAATTCCAAAATGCGGTCGCAACAAAGAACATAATCGCCCAGTGGTATTTTTGAACCCAAGGCTGCATTTTGCGCATCCGATAAGTTTCAATTGCTTCAAAACCAATGATCGCTAATGGCACAACTTCTAGTGCCGAGAACATCGCGCCCCACGCTATCACTGAGTTTGTGGTGCCCGTGAAATACAGGTGATGAGTAGTACCTATAATGCCGCCAGTTAAAAAGATTAACGTTGAAAACAGTACCGCCGCGGTGGCAGACTTAGCGCTAACCAGCCCAAGTCGAACGAAAAATAACGCAGTTACAGACACAGCAAAGGTTTCAAAGAATCCTTCAACCCATAGGTGTACCACCCACCAGCGCCAATATTCAGCAATCGCTAAGTTGGTATGTTTGCCCATGCCTAAGCCAGCAAAATAGAAGCCGCCAATTGCAATACATGACAGGTATAACATCCAGACCATAGGGCGCTGTTCGTCGCGCTTACTTAGTACCGGATAGATAGCACGAGTCACTAATACCAACCAAATAACCAAACCTAACATCAGGAATAGCTGCCAGAAACGCCCTAAATCAATGTATTCTTGACCTTGGTGACCAAACCAATAACTGATATCTAGATCAATAACCTGTTGTATGGCAAACCATTCACCAGCCATTGATCCCAAAACAATAACCACTAGCGCAAATAATAAAAATAACGCGCCTTGCCACTGATATTTAGGTTCATAACCTGACAAGGCCGGTGCAATATACAAACCTGTGCCAAGCCAAGCCGTCGCAATCCAAAAAACTGCCAGCTGAGTATGCCAAGTACGAGTCAGTGAATACGGGATCCATTGTGAAATTTCAATCCCATAAAAAGCCTGCCCTTCAACGGCGTAATGCGCTGTAACCGCACCGAGTAATATTTGCAGCAGAAATAGCCCAATCGCAGTGACAAAAAATAACCCTGCGACCTTTTGTGATGCTGTCGCTTCGGTATTAAATAGCGAGTCACTAGTCGGTGCGATGGGTGGATGTTCAGCCTTAATCGACGCGTGATAAAAAACTAAAGCGCCAATGCCAAATATCAAGCCACAGACACTTAAAATAGACCACACCATTAATGAAGAGGTAATATCATTACCTACTTGCTCGTCGTAAGGCCAATTATGAGTGTAAGTATAATCTTGGTCGGGACGCTGAGTTACTGCCGCCCACGCGGTCCAAAAAACAAAGGCACTAAAGTTTTCTCGGCGCTCAGCAGAGACCAAGGTATTGTCTTTCATTGCATAATCTATACGCATCTGTTTTGTTGCAGGATCAGCGCTAAATAACGATTGATAGTGCTGGGTTACCGCAGCAATAGCTTGCGCTCGACGTGGCGAAATCACAATGCTTTCGCTAGCGGGTTGATAATTATTGGGTTTAATTTCGCCAATCAGTGCTTGTTCAAGGCCAGCTTGCTGTGGCTTGGTTAAGTCTTTAAAGCTTTGATTGAATTGATCCAATGATGCCAGCTCCAACCAAGCTAGCGCTTCACGATGGATCCAATCAGCTGTCCAGTCGGGCGCAACATAAGAACCGTGCCCCCAAATAGATCCGAGCTGATGACCACCCATTGAGCGCCAAGCTTGTTGCCCTTGGTCAATATCGTCATAGCTAAAAATAACGTCGCCTTGCGTCGTTATTACTTGCTGGGGCAATGGTGGCGCTTCTTGATAAATATCACTGCCCAAAGACAGCAATACGCTAAAGGAGCAAATCATAATGATCAACAGCCCCCAAATTGTATATTTTATTTTCATTATTTAATTCTCCATATCTTTGCAATGCTTGAAATCAAGGTTACGGTGTTCGAATACAGAGAAACTAAGCGCAAACGGAGATTGGCGCCATGACATTGCTCAAGAGGGGAAAATAACAGCCAAGTTTTTACCGATTAATTATTTTAAATCAATTTTTAAGATCAAATACTTAACCTAAAGACGGTTGATTGATTGGGTGGGTTTATAACGAATGGTTGTTCTGGCTGAGGTGGGGTTGAATAACCCCACCTCAAATACAATTAATTTAAACTTGCGCGAATGGTCGCCAATACCGTAGGTCGCATTAACGAACTCACTAAAGTCGCTAGCTCTTCTAATGACTTAGCTGGCACTTGATCATTTAAGTAATCTTGCTCTTTAAGCCCCGAAATAAAGGTTGTTAACACCTGCTTATCAAAAAATTCGGCGGCATTAATGCCATGAATTTTCGATAAACGTTGGGCCAAGGCGTGACTTTCTTGACTTAACGCCGCTCGCTCAATTTTAGGTTTACGTTCCAATATTTTAAGTACAATCGCATAACGCTCTAACGTTTCTTGAATGTGCTGCGCCATGATAAATAGCTGACTGCGCGTTTCGCTAATTAAGCGATATTGCTGATCAACCAACTCAATTAAGCCCAAATCAATTAAGGCTGCTAAGACCGAGTTGATATAACTTTCACGAGCGTCATGCTCAAAACCAAGGAAAAACTCGGCCTGAAACAGCGGATAAAGTGGCTCAATAATCTCAGCTAACTGGGCGCGAGTTTTACTGCCTTTATAAATAAAGATAGCCGCAATTAATGACGGTAGCGCAAACAAGTGCAAAATGTTATTACGGTAATAGGTCATGGTTACCGCACCTGAAACATCGAGACTAACCATCTCACCAAGCTGATCTGAGCTTAGGGTAAATTTCTCTAAGCCAATCGCTTGCGACAACAACTGCTGACCGTTAACGTCGGGTATCGTTACATCAGGCATAAAGGGTGCTTTGCGTAACAATTGCAAATACAGTTCAAGCTGCTTTTCTAGCGCATCTTTAGAGGTTATGCGTCGCTCAACGCCCAACAAAACTAGCGCAGATAAAGTAATCGAGGTCACCGCCGCACTGTTATTGATATTAACCATCACATTATTAGCAATGTCGTTCACCACTGGGGTTAGCCAGCTAGGTTTTTGCACCGCTAACGTATCAATGTCGTCGCGCCAATTCTCAACCTTGTCATCAAGCAGCTTATTTAACTGAATTGGCTCGCCAAAGTTAACATAGGCTTGACCAAAGTTTTTCAGCTTGCGCAAGGTTTTAACCACCTGCCCCATCGACTCTTTCTCTTTCGACTTGCCTTTTAACTCACTATGATAAGTACTCACTTCCATCACGTGGTCATAACCAAGATACACAGGCACCAAGGTAATAGGACGGTCAATACCGCGCAACAAGCCCTGAACTGTCATCGCGATCATGCCCGTTTTAGGCGCTAATAAACGCCCCGTACGCGAGCGCCCGCCCTCGGTGAAATATTTAACAGAATGGCCATTGCTAAATAACTGATGCAGGTATTCTCTAAATACCGCGGCATAAAGTTTATTACCGCGGAAACTACGACGCATAAAGAATGCACCGCCACGACGTAAAATAGGACCGGCAGGCCAAAAGCTTAAATTAATGCCGGCTGCAATATGCGGTGGCACCATGCCTTGACGATAAATAACATAGCTTAATAACAAGTAATCCATGTGGCTGCGGTGACATGGCACAAACACAATTTCATCGCCATTTTGTGCAAGCTGACGAACCCGCTCAGCATTGGTGATGTTGACGCCCTTGTATAACTTATTCCACAACCAAGTTAATACACGGTCACAAATCCGCAGTACGCGTTCTGAATAATCTGCCGCAATTTCATCGATAAAATCACGTACTTCTTGTTCGACTTCTTCCTTGGTTTTATTCTTTTGTTCGCCATAGTCTTTCATCACGCTTTGCAACGCCGCCGATTGCAACAAGTTACGCTCTAGCGAAGCGCGGTATAACAACTTAGGCCCAAGCATAGTTTGAGCTTGACGATGAAAATGAAAACGCGCTAATCGAGATAATTTATGTGCTACTTGCTCATCGCTGCCACGTTTCTCAAGCAACGTTTGCATTGAAATAGGTCGGCTAAAACGAACGAAGTTGTCACGCCCCAGAAAAATGATCATCATCATTTTACGTAACCAGCTGGCGTTTTCACGCTGCAATACTGCCGAGGTTACTGAATCATCGGTACGGCCGGGTTTGCGACCCCAAAATAACGACACTGGCACCACTTGCACATCTTGTTCAGTATCGGCACGGATTAACCCAATAAATTCGCTAAAACGAGTAATGAATTTTTCAGAATCGTCTTGCTTCACATACAGCGGCTTGCGGCCTTGAATACAAAAATAACGCGGAATGGTATTACCGTTAATGGTGATTTTTTCTGTTGGCGCTGGAATTGCTAATTGCTGACAAACCCGCTCTAAGGCTAACAAGTCAGACGCAGACTCATTTTTAAGCACATAGACAATCGGCTTGGTGCGATCGATACCGAGTTCAGAACACGGATCCTTAGGCACTAACTTGCTCTTTACAAAGAGCTTTAGAGGCCAGCGTAATACTTGGATCCAACGAAAAAGAGGGCTTGTCATAATATAAAAGGGAACCGTTGCGAGAAAAACGCCTTAATATAGCAAAAAAGCCCCGTGTTCTATAGCTTTGTCAGACGTTATTCGTCGCGAAGTACTAGATAATGACAATTTCTGCTGCGTGTTAATTGCGTCTTTGCGCGGCCCTGACAACCCCGTCGGTTAAATATGTTGTGATTGAATCTGCTGGACACTTCAACAAAGGGTTTGCCCCTTGTAATTGAAGTTAATATGACAAAATCAGTTTAATTGAACTATCAGCCGTAAGCTCACAAATGTTGTGTTGCTACTATTTGTGAGCACTTTTCTCATCAGAGAAATATCATGATATTGCCCCGTCCTTTAACAGCGAAACTAGATCCATCAAGTTTTACCAGTCAACTTGTTACTCTCGTTTAATAGATTCCCGTTAATCACAAAATTAAAGAGAAACCTTCTCTTTTCTCTACGATAAAAAATGGTTTTTCTAAATTGGAAATATGAACAGTTAGCATTTAAAACTAATCTTATCGGACTAAAAGTCAATACAGGCACGTATTGATTCAACAAAAAGTGAAGGAATTACCATGTTACAATTTGTGGTCGACGACAGATTTTCTAATTTATCGCAGGACAAGTTATATATTACCTACAGCGATTTTATAAAAAAAACTGCAAGTCAAACGATATCAGAAATTAAGCATCCGTATTACGTTCCCGCTCAAGGCTTAAATAAAGGCTGTCGACAAAAAATTATTGATGTGAATGCACGATTAAATAACAACAATAATTCCGACGAAATTATTATGCAAAGTAAAGAAGCTATGCGTAAGTCAAATCAAAAAGATGTATTAATCACACAATTACAAACCATTGCACCAGGCCAATACCTAGCTGAATTAATTATTGATAATGACAACGAATTTCTACTCGATCATTTTAGCGGTCAGCTTAACCCCGGCATGATTTTTCTAGAAGCAACAAGACAAATATCAATTGCATCATGGGCCTCTTTTGTTGGAGATGACCCAGTTAACGTATCAATGATTATTAATGATGTTCATTGTGAATATATAAAATTCACCTTTCCTTTTTGTACTCATATCACAGTCAGTATTGAGCGTGATGGTGAAAACTATCACGTCGATATTAACTTTAACCAGAACAATGAACTTATCGTTCGAACCTTTGCCACATTCAAAGTTGTCCCAAGTCAAAGATTATCCAAAATGGATAATCTACTCATGAAAAAGAAAAGTGGTCAACGGAGCAAGCAATTACTCAATTTAATGACTAAGGGTGATTCACCACAAAGAGTATCTCAATGAGCATCGATAAAAGTGTACTCATTGTTGGTGGCGGTCCAGCTGGATTAACTCTAGGATGCTTATTATTAACCTATGGTATACCTTGTATTGTCATTGAAAAACGTATGGTACGACTCCCTTCCTCAAAGGCATTTAGCCTCCATGCTCGCACAGTTGAATTACTTGAATTAATTGGTGTAGGTCAGAAAATAAAACAACATGCGTTAGCTGTTAAGAACATGAATATTCACTCAGAACGCAGCCATGTATTCAACTTCGACTTTCCATTATTAGAGAATCCTAATTTTGATAGCGTATTTAGCTTGGAACAATATCGACTTGAAGAGTTACTCGCTGAGCAGTATGAAGCATTAGGTGGCACCATTGAGTATGGCGTAGAGCTAACAAGCCTGAATCAAACGGACACTAATGTTATCGCTTCTTTACGCAGTGATGGTAAGTGCTACTCTCAAAATCATGACTTTGTGATAGGTTGCGACGGATCGCAAAGTGCTGTCAGAAAGAACTTAGCAATAGACTTTCCCGGCCGACATTATGACGAAAGCTATATTGTCGCTGACGGGCAGATAACAACTCAATTTAAACGTTCCAATATTAACCTTAGCCAAGGGCATACCTTCCTTTCGCCTAAGGGCTACACCATGTTATTTCCGCTCCCGAATGGCAAGCACCGCATTGTTGTTGATATTCCACAGAGTCGGCTAAATAACATTGCCTTCGATGAAAAACAGTTCAACAAATTACTTGATGAACGAGGTTTTTCTGATTTACGTTTTGAGTATATTGATTGGTTATCTAAGGCTAAGCTAAACAACAAGCTTGTTGAACAGTATGTCCATCATCGGGTTATTTTAGTCGGTGATGCGTGTCACATTCATAGCCCTGTCGGAGGACAAGGGATCAATTTAGGCGTCCAAGATAGTTTTAATTTAGCGTGGAAGTTATCTTTGATTATCAAAAAACAATCCAATATTAAATTATTGCAAAGTTACAATAATGAACGTCGATTCATTGCCGAACAAGCCTTAGGCTCCACCGGTAAGTTATATAGATTATTCTCCATCAGTAACTTTTTTTCCGTTATGTTGCAAGATGATACCCTACCACTACTGAGTAAATCTCCCCGAGTGAAAAAGAAAATGGTGATGGAAGCCTCTGGTATGAGCCATAGTTATCAGAAGCTTATTTCGAACCAAATGAACCAAACTCAGTTTAGAGCTGGTGACCGTATGGCTAATTTATCGCTCAATAATGGTCTGGTGATTAGCCAGCTTTATCCTTTATTAAATCTCGATAAATATACGTTATTGCTACTCGCAGAACAGCATGAAATAAAACACCAATTGATTTCTTTTCAACACCCCTCATTACAAGTTATCCAGCTCTCAAATCAAAGCGTGATACAAGGTGTATCTTTTCATTACAGCTTAATCAGAGAGTCGCTGAGTCCATTACAAAATAAGAATTTATCATCAAATATATTTATATTTGTTAGACCAGATTGCCATATCCAACAGGCTGGTCACATAAAAAACGCCACGGAAATACCAGATCTAATTTCCCAATTCATCGCTAATAACCTAACAGATATAAGCATTAAGGGATCCTCATGAATTTAACCAACAAGTATGCAGAGCTCGTCACAAAGCATCCGATAAAAGTTTTATTATTAATGCTACTGATAACCGTCATGATTGGCAGTGGTTTATCTAAAATGACAATTCGAACCAATCAAGATGCCGATTTACCTGAAATCGATCCTATTGTCGCGACTAAAAAACGTATTGATAATATTTTTGGCGATAAAACCGAAATAATGATCGGGATCCACCATAGCAATATATTTCAAAGTAGCACCTTAACTAAGGTGGCAAAAATTTCAAATGAACTCAAACGGGTCGACTTTGTAGTACCAGATCAAATCAACAGTTTAGCTACCGTTAATAATGTTGTTGGTAAGGAGTGGGGGCTCGATGTTGGTGTTTTCATGAAAACAGTGCCAACTGATAACGCTGGACTAAAAACACTTGAACAGGAGGTTAAACGTAATATTTTAGTCAATAACCGACTCGTATCTAAAGATAACCAGTTTACCGTGATTACGGCACAAGTGGATCCTGGATACGATCAAGCAACTTTATATAACCAAGTTTATGCCATTGTTGATAAATACCAAGGCCCCGAACAAATTTATGTCACCGGCGAGCCAATCTTTACTCAAGAGATTGATGGTGGTATTCAAAAAGACACTGCAACCCTAATCCCATTAGCATTATTGCTGATTATGATTGGTTTATTTGTCTGCTTTAGAAATGTGCGCGGTGTGATATTACCGATGGTTTGCGTCATCTTAAGCATCATATGGGCAATGGGAATGATGGGGCATTTGGGGTTACCTCAAACGGCAGTATCGACAGCTCTACCATTACTATTGGTCACTATTGCTAGCTCTTATGCGATTCACATTCTAATTTATTATTATAATGAACCAGTATCGAGTAAAACACGAGTACAGCAGGCATTAGCCAAAGTATTGCCCTCTCTGATACTCGTCGGCGTCACTTCGGCGCTTGGGGCTGCATCATTAGCGGTTTTCGAAATATTAATGATCAAAGAGTTCGCCATTGCTTCGATGGTCGGCATTCTTGGTGCCTGGTTAATAAATATCACTGTCTTACCGGCTATCTTACAGTTATGCATAAACATTAAAGATCGCAAAGATCAGCAGAAACTTATCGGTACTTCAAGGTTAGATCGGCTGTTAATCACGGTCACCGCTTTTTCACTACGACATAAATTTAAGGTAGTTTTTAGCTATCTGTGTTTAACCTTAATCGGTGTTTTTGGCATTAGTCAAATCAAGACTGGCTTAGATTTTTTAGATTTATTTAAGCAAGACAATCAAGCGAGAGTTGCATTTAACGTATTTAATGACTCACTAGCCGGCGCTCGCTATTTTAACATTATGATCACCGCGAAAAGCAGTGGAGATATTCAAACTGTTAAATATATTGAATTTATTAAAGATTTTCAAACCTACATGGATCAACAACCTGGTGTTGGTTATACCCATTCGATTAGCGACATCATTAATCAAATATCCGATGCCATCAATGTCGATAGTGAGCAAAAAACACCATTAACATCTGACGAACAGCTTGCCCAATATATGCTGCTATATGATATGTCCGGCGATCCTGGTGACTTCTCAAATCTGGTCGATTATCAGTATCAACGAGCTAAAATTCAGGTGATGTTAAAGACTTCTGATCCTGATGAACACCGAGCGCTCTATTTGACCGCAAAGCACTATTTAGACCAACATTTTCCGCAAGGAGCAACCGCTGATTTTGGTGGTGACATCATCTTATGGCTAGCCAAAGTCGATTACATCATTAAAGGTAAAATTGAAAACATTGTTGTGGCACTCTTATTAATAATCGTTCTATGTTCCCTCGCTTATCGCTCTTTTTCTGCTGGCCTACTTGGGGTATTACCTATTGCATTTGGGGTCATTCTTACGTTCGCCTACATGGGATTTTATGGTCTTCGTTTAGATATGCCAACCTCGATTATTACCGGGATAGCCATAGGGATCGGAATTGATTTTTCAATTCACTACTTGAGCAAATTACGAACAAACATGATCAGTGTAGGTAATTATTCAGAGGCCTTATCGCTAACGGCAGTCACGTCGGCTAAAGCCGTGTTTTTTGATACCTTTACCAATATGCTAGGTTTTTCAATGCTGATATTTTCGGCCTTTAAACCGGTCCAAGTTTTTGGTTACTTAGTATCATTCACTATGCTGATTATGGGGTTGAGTGTGATTTTCCTATATCCAGCACTCATTGCGATCGTCAAACCTAAGTTTATCTTTTCAGCCCAAGCAACAGCTAAAGATCCTGAACAATCCGTAAGCATTGCTGACGAATCGGCTATATCTCGTATTTAAATTTACTTAATTTAAGGAATAGACATGAAATTTAACAAATTATTAGCGCTAACCCTCAGCCAAGGGATCTTGGCGGCGATGCTAAGTAGTCCAGCAATTGCCCAAGACAATCAATTATCGGCGCGAGAAATTATGGTTAAAAATGAGCGGGCACGTAAAGCTGAAATTAGTGAAGTGGCTCAAATAACCATGACCTTAATCAATGACCACGGCAATAAGCGGGTCCGTAAAGCAACGTTCATTTTAGATGATACCAACCCTGTTTTACGCAAATCGTATATGAAGTTTAGTTCACCAAAAAATATCAAAGGTACTTCCTTCGTCCAGCTTGAACACCAAACGAGAGAAAATGATCGGTGGTTATATTTACCGGCGCTGCGAAAAACTCGCCGTATTTCTGGTAGTTCAAAGACCGATAGTTTTGTCGGTACTGACTTTAGTTTTGAGGATTTTGAAATTCTCGATGGCGAAGTCGCCGGAGAAAAACGCAGTTATACCATTTTACGCGAAGAAAAACGCAATGGTGAAGAATGTTGGGTAATTGAGGCTTTGCCTGCAACCGAGCAAGAATCTCACAATAGTGGCTATAGCAAACGATGGATATGGGTAGCAAAAGCTCACTTTCAAGCAGTCCACACTGAGTTTTTTGACCGCGATGGTACTTTATTTAAAACAATGGATGCTTCAGATTTTCGGGTTGTTGAAGGCAGTAGAAACAATGAACTACGTCCTCATAAATTAGCGATGAATACCCTAAGAACCAATCATTCCACTATTATTGAATTTTATGACTTTGTATTAAATAAACCACTTAACCCTAAGCTATTTACTCGTGAAAACCTATCTCGAGGTTAGAAATAATTGTTTAGTTTCTAGCGTTAACGATTCATAGGCTTGTGAAAGCAAGCCTTACAAATGATAAAAAATACTTGCCATGAAAAAAACAATATTTCGTTGTATTAGCCCGCTGATACTTCTTTGTACGACAAATTGCTACGGCAGTGATTACGATCTAACCAGTGAATTACTCTTTAATTCATCTTATTCAATAGCCGATCACCACAGCAAACAAAATCGACTAAGATACGATAATGAATTAACTGTAGATCTCAATTCTAATCTTAGTTTTACAGGATTATTACGCCTTGACTATGATTTTGATAATCAATTAGTCAGCACTAATTATCTGCAGAAAAATTATAGTGATTGGAGTAAAACCAATAATATTAACGACAAACTTTCTTTAGATTTAAGGGAGTTTTATTTGCAATTTTATCTCGAACAACATTACTTTAAAATAGGAAAACAGCAAGTAGCTTGGGGTGAAAGTGACGGTCTACGTGTGTTAGACATTATTAATCCTTTTGATTATAGCGAGTTTATTCTACAAGATTTCGATGATGCCAGAATCCCAATTTGGATGATTAATTATTCAAAGTCCTTCGACGCTTTGACACTGCAATTGCTTTATATCCCTGACACTACGACTTCTCTTATCCCAGATGGTCTTTATCAACCAACCACGCCTCAGCTAACACCAACCCTTGTTGGTGATTATAACCAAGTTGATACTAAACCAGCATCAGGTGTCAAAAATCGATTAAAAAATGCCGACTACGCGATGAGATTGGGTACTAGCATTGACGGTAAAGACATTAGCTTGATTTATATTAACCAATATAACGATAGCTATATTTACCAGTCAGTATTAGAAGATGACAATACGTTACAACTACGAGCAAAATATTACCGCGCTAATATATTTGGCTTATCTTACTCACAAGAACTCGCCGATGTTGTGCTGCGTTCAGAGCTCAGTTTGGTTGATCAACAATATTTCCATACTTTAAATAATCAGATCACTGAGGGTATCGCTAAACGAAGCGTATTCAATTATGTAGTAGCATTCGATTGGTCAGTATTAAATGAAGGTATGATCAGCGGCCAGCTATTTCAAAATATTATTTCGGGCTCCGCGACCCAACTGCAACGGGATAAAGTTGATTCAACATGGAGCGTGATGTTTGACAAGTATTTTGAAAACCAAATATATCATCTTAACCTTATATATTTACAAAGCATTAATAATCAAGATGGTTTAATCAGAATAAAAACCGACTGGAACATCAATGATGAGTTAGTGGTATCGCTAGGTGCAAATTACTTCTTTGGCAATAAAAACGGTATTTTTGGCCAATATGATAATAATGATCATATAAATCTATCAATTAAATATACTTATTAGGAATAATTTGATGAACAATAATCACAACACTGCTGCTTTTTTTGATGTCGATGATACCTTAATAAATATCAAAAGCATGCTCGACTTTTTAATGTTCTATTGTCACCAACCACCATACCAAGAGCCCTCTATTGATTTTACCTGTGTTAAAGATAAGCTGATGGCGCTACAACAAGCAGGCGTTAGCCGAGAACAATTAAATAGAGAATATTATAAGGTCTTTATCGGCGTAAGTTGGCCGTATTTGATGGATTTGGGTCGCACTTGGTTTGCAAGTAAACCAAGTGCGACATTTTATCAGCAACCGATACTCGACCGTTTAAGGCATCATCAAACGGTTGGTGATGCTGTTATATTCGTGTCTGGCTCATTTTTACCTTGTTTAAAGCCAATAGCAGAAGATCTAGGAGTCAAACATATTTTATGTAGCGACTTAGTGTTAATAAACAATCGCATCACTGGTGATTTAAACCAGCAAGTGATTGGTCATGGAAAACGTCAAGTTATTGATAAATATGCACAGAGAAACAACATATCACTAATTGAGAGTTTCGCTTATGGCGATGATATTAGTGATGTATCAATGCTTGAGTCCGTTGGTCACCCTGTCGCTGTTGGTCACTGCCCACAATTATTATCAATTTCACAAGCAAACAAGTGGACAGTAATCACCTTATGATCCTCGAACCATATAGTTCAATAGTTGGTTTTAACATGATCCTTAAACTCGGCCATTAGTTTTGTCATGCTCAATTTTCGGTTATACACTAAGCTGACATTAAACTCTGGTGATTGATAATTAGGATATATTTGAACTAGTTGGCCACTAACCAGTGCTTGTTTAATATACATTCTCGGTAAAAGAGTGACCCCAAATTCGCTTAATGCCAGATTAAATATGGTATTAAAATTATCTGAGCAGTGAAATTTTTCAGTACTTTTAATGATGATATTATCGTTAGGAAAAAAATCTTTTGATTCTTTAGCCACATTAATATAAGTGGGTAAAATAAGCTTATTGTCTCTTATTAAATCTTGATAATTATCTGGGATCTCATTATTTTTTAAATAATTAGGGCTGGCACAAAAAATAAAATCAAGTGTTAAAACGGGGATAGCAATGAGCTGTGAATCGGCCAACGAACCGATTCTAAAACAAAAGTCTATTTCTGAATCGATCATATTGGTGATTTCATTAGTCACATTGATTTCAAGGTTCACTTCAGGGAAGTCGGAGAAGAAGCCTTTTAACCCTAATAAAAATGTTCTGTTGGCTAAGATTTCTGGCACTGAAATTCTAATCCTGCCATCGATCTTTTCGTTTTCTTCTTGGATTAATAATTCCGAGTCTTTGACTTGTTCTAAAATAGCCTTACAACGTCGGTAAAATTTCTCGCCCAGTGGCGTAATTGATAAGTTATGGGTTGTTCGATCAACCAACTGTACTTGAATCGCCGACTCTAACTTAACGAGGCGCTTACTGACCGATGAAGTAGATATATTAAGTTGCTTTGCTGCTTTGGTAATGCTTTTTTGTTCATAAACATGTACATAGTTTTGATATTCTAAAAATTTTGACATCTTAATATTTAAAACCTAATAGACAGAATAGGAAATTACTGCCTATCTTTTACCCGATAAAAATAGTCGCGTCAATTAGACTAGCGCTGCAATATCGTTAAATAGTTAAGCGCTTTAAATAACGCACTCACGTTTTACGCCATGGATAGTCCCGAGTTTAGTGATCTATATTTCGCTTAACATAGTTTATGACAGGCATATTACACGCCATTTATCGCTAAATTTTTCTGTTGTGGAAGAGCGAAAAAATTGGCGCGACTAGTCCTAGCTAGGCACCAAGTAACTCACACACAGAATAGGTAGTAAATGTTAATCCTGTGCCGAAAAACTGGAGGTTTGTGGAGTTCGGTTTAACATAATACCTATATAGCCTAAGACTCAAGGGCAACTGAACGCAACTACCGGTGTTGCCGGCTCAACGGTCATTCAGTAACTGTCAACAACATCATGTATACTGAAGCTTCAGACAAGGAGAGCACAATGCTAGAAAGCAACGTAATCGAATACCTATTATGGTCAACACCAGTCATCATCATGCTTGCAGGGCTATACCTAAGCCACAAGCACGGCTATGAGCAAAAGTAAAAATATCGTATCTCAAGTAAATAAGCATTATTAAAACGAATATAAGCAGAAGCAGTTACTTTGATGATTGAGCAATATTACTGATTTTTCATTACGCGGTGACCTGAGCTTGCTATGTATCATCAAGCTATTTTCGTGTTGGGTTGCTTCTTTCAGTAATTACCTTGTATCAGTAAAGTACTCGCTGTTTTTACATAAGAAGAACGGAAAAAACTAAGAATTTCAAAAAGAAAACTCAACTCCTCATCGTTGTATAACGCCAACCAAAAATGCGATAGTAAAATCCTTTTTTTATGTTTATGTGCCACAGTTATCGCGCAATAGCTCTACCTAACAGTAAGGTTTTTAACGAACATCAATGCTAAATATTATGCATATATACAATATATTAATACAGGCGCTATGAATTAAAGCTATTGAAGGCTAAATCGGATATATAAATATACCTAGCCTTGAAAAACAACATAGACAGAATTTAATCATGCTGGATTTTTTTATTTTTAAACTGGAACCCACACAAGATTCAGTTAATAGCTGTTTATTACTTGCACAGTATAAAATACTGTATATACTGACAGTCAACTGTATGAAATAACAGTCTCAAAAATGCTTAAAAATAACAGCTAAGTGACAAAGCTAGGCAAGTGAAGTTAAGCGCTAATGTTGACTAAAGGGTAACATAATGAAAAAACTAACGAACCGACAGGCCGAAATACTGCAACTGGTTAAAGACAATATTTCATTAACGGGCATGCCTCCAACTCGCGCCGAAATAGCTAAGCAATTGGGCTTTAAATCAGCCAACGCGGCCGAAGAGCATCTTAAAGCATTAGCAAAAAAGGGCGCGATCGAGATAATCCCAGGAACCTCGCGCGGCATTAGAGTCATTAGCTCTAATGATGAAAACCTTGAAGATACTGGCTTACCCCTGATTGGTCGTGTCGCTGCCGGCGAACCTATTTTGGCTCAGGAACATATCGAATGCCATTATAAGATTGACCCCAACATGTTTAAACCTCAAGCAGATTACTTGTTACGAGTAAATGGCATGAGCATGAAAGACATTGGCATTATGGATGGTGACCTATTAGCAGTACACAAAACGACACAAGCCAGAGACGGCCAAGTTGTAATAGCTCGGGTTGACGATGATGTAACGGTTAAGCGCTTTGAGCATCAAGGTAAAAAAATTATTCTGCACGCTGAAAATCCTGAGTTTGAACCTATTGAGGTTGATTTAGAATTTCAATCACTAGAAATAGAAGGCTTGGCTGTAGGGATCATTCGAAACGGAGACTGGCAATGAAATCTCTGTATTTAAACAACAACATCCAGCGTCCTAGTCAGGCCCGAGCTATTAGCTCGGGCAACAACTCCATCGATTTAGCATTGCCGCTAGGGGGTTGGAAAACCCAAGTCATTAATGAGCTTGTCAGCAATGAGCAGCAAATTAATCCATTAAAAGTGTTAGGGCCAACGTTAGCAACATTGAGCCAACAAGGGCGCTGGATTGTATTAATTGGCGCGCAAAAAAACGAGATAAAACAACTGCTATCCGAGTATGGCATTGCAAGTAATAAGGTTTTACTCGTTCACCCAAAAGATCAAATTGATGCGTTGTGGGCCATGGAGCAAGCATTAATGTCAGGAACCAGCAGTGCTGTGTTAGGTTGGCCGGGTGCTATCGATGAGCGAGATATTAGGCGGTTACAAATTGCGGCTAAACGTTCCCAAGCATTAGCGTTCGTTTTTAAACAAGCTAGCTGCCACACAACTGACCAGTCATGTCAGCAACTAAGTTTAAACAAGATTAAGTATTTCATTCATTAAGCGGTTATTCAACGCCGCAGCAAAGGCTTAGTGAGTAGAGTTAAGCTTCTGCCCATTCGGCTTGTGGTTGCTTAAGCTTGATTAAATTATTAACTTCTCTAACGAATACAACCTGTGCTTTTGTTGCATTGTTTGGGCTACACAGCCGTCCTTGCTCAAAATTGAAGACTCCTAATTCGAGTACTTCTAAACTGCCTTCAAAAAATATTTTGATGTATTTTACAATTTGATTGAGTGAGTTGCTCGTAAATTTTTTCATAGTATCCATACCATACATTAACTGTAATATCGTTTGACGCTAGAACTAAAAATTAGTTCAGTTGTACACCTAAAATTTTTAAAATGTTGCTGCGCTACGTGATGCCTGATCGTAAAATCCAGACAAAGCTCTAAGCGAACTGGCAATGTCCGAGATTTGCTGGTCCGATAAATTCAGCTCTTTGAGTGATTCAATTAAACAACGTTCTCGAACGGCTTTGTAGCTTTCACAAAAATCCCAGCCTGCAGGAAGTGGCCGATAGTAGGTTTCTTTGCCACGGCGTTCGCCGCTTATAAGCGCTAATTTCACTAACTTTCGTAAGCTGTAGGCGACGTTATGGCTGTCTTCTAGATTCAAAGCAAAACAAATATCTGTTAAATTTTTTGCTCGATCACGATGTGCAATATGATGTATTACCTGAATATCTAATACGCCTATTTCTAACATGCCTGTCGCCTTAGCGCAGTGAGACATCCAGCGTAAAAAAGCATTATTAACCACAGTTAATCCATACTCAAATTCACTAAGAACAGGGCGCTGCTCAGAAACGAGATGCGAAGATGACACAATTCCATTGTTGTCTGAAGTCGACATAACTCCTCCCAAGGTAGGTAAATAACAGGCGTGCATAATACACGATGCCAATTGATAATCCTAGGTGATATAGGCTTTAAACCTTTTAGAGCAAACTGAATAAAGTGAGATTATTCATGCCTGAATATTTTCAAAGGCGCTGTAAAAATATTCGCTTTATAATCATCTTGTTGAATAGCTAACATCCTGTTAAATTTGTCGCTTAGTATTTACTAATACTATTTGCATTAATAAAACACAGTAAATCCATAATATTGTTCTTTTATACCTTTAAGGCGTCGTACCGAAGTGAAAAATAGTCACCCAACATCACAACCTGTGAGCATAACCACCGAAGGTAAGCAGCTTCTTACGCTTGCTGGACCAGCAATTTTAGCCCAATTTGCTCAAATGTCGATGGGCGTAATTGACACGGTTATGGCGGGACAACATAGCGCTAACGCGTTAGCCGCTGTGGCGATTGGGGTTAGCTTATTTAATCCAATCAGTATCTTTATTGTTGGGATTTTTTTAGCGCTAAGTCCAATTATTGCCCATTATCATGGACAAAATAATCAGCAAGGCATTAAACAAACCTTTCAAACAGGGCTAATTCTTGGTGTTGTGCTTGCTTTCCCTTGTGCCGTCTTACTGTATTTATTAGAACCGGTAATGCTATTTATTGGCATAACTGAAGATATAATTCCCTTAGCCAACGGCTATTTACAAGCACTAGCCTGGGGCCTAATCCCACTTTTTTGTTTTTTCGCAATGCGATTTTGCAACGAAGGCATGTTTGCAACCAATGCCATTATGTATATCTCATTAGCGGCTCTGCCTTTTAATATCTTATTTAATAACTGGTTTATCAATGGTGGACTCGGCGTGCCTAGCATGGGTGCGGTCGGTGTCGGCTGGGCTACGATAACGGTTTGGACCCTAATGGCCTGTTGTATATTTTGTTACACCGTATACGCTCGTCGTTATCAGGGCTATCACATGTTTAGCCGCTGGTTAAAGCCTAGTTATGATAATTTCAGTGAAATTTTCAAACTTGGTATCCCAATGGGGCTAGCACTAGGTATGGAAGTAGCCTTGTTTGGCGCCGTCGGTTTAATGATTGGTCGCTACACTGTACCTGATATTGCTGGTCATCAAGTCGCATTGAATATCGCGTCATTAGCCTTTACGCTTTCCCTAGGATTGTCTGTTGCCGTTACGGCACGGGTTGGCTTTCATTCTGGTCAGGGTAACGCGATTAGGGCTAAGAACACCGGAATGCTCGGCATTGGCTTTGGCATGATTATCGCTTTATTTACAGCGTCGATCATGCTGGCATTTTCAAGCCAGCTAACAGCTGTATTCACTTCTGATCCACAAGTAACAACGGTCGCATTGCAGTTGATATTCTTAGCGGCAATCTTTCAGATTTCAGACGGAATCCAAGTCAACGCCAACGGCGCATTACGCGGAATGAAAGACACTAAAATACCAATGTATATCTGCACTTTTGCCTATTGGATCGTTGGTTTTCCGATTGGTTACGTCTTGGCAGAATATTTCGAGATGGGGGTCTCAGGTTACTGGATAGCGATTATTACCGGCTTAACACTGGCAGCTATTTTACTCGCATTGCGTTTTATAAAAATAAGCTCAGCAAATTACAAATAAGTACGGGGCCAAATCTAGCACCGTGTTTTACTTTAACTAATTAAGTCGACTAGGTTGATTAAACTGGGCTATCGCTAATTAGCTGCTGAGCACATTGCAAATAAGTACGGGGCCAAATATGGCCCCGTGTTCTGCTTTAACTAATTAGGTCGATTGGTTAATTACCGTGGGCTATCGCTAATTGATAGTTCGTTAACGCGCCATTGTTTTCACCCAACTGATGCTGGACAAAGGCAAGGTTTTGATAAAGCTCTCGTGATGGCGTAATCGCAATTGCGGTGTTAAACCATTCTTGGGCTTTTTCCCAATGCTCGGCCTTCATTGATAAGCGCCCTGCGATATCAAAGGTAACCACCTCATCAGGATGTTGTCGGGTTAATAATGCGACATCTTCTGTTATCGCCTCGGCATCATCTTTATCGACGGCAGTTAGTGCCATTAATAAAGGGGTGTGAATACTCTTGCGCAATCGCTTAAACAGCTCAGATTCAACTTTTTTAAAGCCGCCACGTTCTATTGTCAGTTGAGCGAAATCGGTAAAAATATCAATGTCGCTGCGTAACTTGCGGCTCAAACCACGGTAATAGGCCTTGAGTTGATCAATTCCTTGATCCGCAGCAGTTCGCAGTAATCCGCGATGACATTGCACTAATAATTGTTGTGATTTATCAGCGTCAATTATGCCGTGCTTTTTTAATCCTGCCAGTTGAGGTAGCAGTAAATCCCAGCAGTTTAATTTTAAATAAACCAAATGGGCATAACGTAAGATCGCTTTTTGACTCAGGGTTGCTTCGCTCTGCTCTTTTAACCAAGCTAAGGCTTCGTCAAATTCATCGGCGTCGATATGCAGTTTTAAGCGGGTTGTTTGCACCGCCAACTTGCCACCTTTTAGCTCATCGGCTCGCTCTAAATACTGATCGCGTTGCTCGCTTTTACCTTGACGTTGAGCGGCCTGAGCCGCTGTTAGGTAGTTCAACAAGGGCTTGTCGCTAAGCTGAGCATTGCGCGCGCTATTTTGTTCCGCTAACAAATATTCGCCCTGAGCCAACTCAAGCACACTGGCTAAGGTTTTTTCACGAGCAACACGCTGGCGTCGCCATCCAAACCAGTTACGAGTGCGGCCCCAGAAAGTTAATGTGTTAACTAACAGCCATTCAAACAATTGTAATAAGGCATAAAAAACAAGAATAAGCATCACCATTACTACAACACTTGTTTCAACCGTCCAATCGTTCACGGCAATCAGAACATAGCCTTTTTGATCGATTAACATCGGCCCAACCAATAAGCCAGCGAAAACAATCAGTACTAATATTAGTAATCTGATCATTGTTAACCTCTCTTATTTGTTGGTGCAGCAATGCTGCGACGTGACAACTCAAGGTATAACAGGTCACTGGTATTAAATTTTTGTGGATATTTAACGCTAATTTTTAACTGTTGAAGCTGAGCAAACTCTTTAAGCATAAACTCGGTCGTACTGTCGCTACGGTCGTAAAATTGCATCACCCAGCGGGTAGCCAACTCAATTGAGTGTTCAAATGCATCTTGCTGCTGGCGATATAACGCTAGCTGTGATTGCACCAATTTACCCTTAAGATTCTCTTCTAAATACCATTGTTGCTTCGGTGACATTAACGGCTCAATAGTGCCACTGCGACGTCGTACAGTAACAAAACCTTCTAGAAATGAGTCCCATGTTTTAGCAATGTTCTCTTTCCAATCAGCGGGCGACTTTGACAAGCTACCGTCATCATTAGCCAGCGCTTGCGGCACTTTAATATTATTTAGCTTTAAGTTGTCGACCTGGCTTATTAAACCGTCTATTCGCAGGGCAATAGATTCAGTTTGATCCGTTGGCAACGCCTGCAAGGCTGCAATATCTTTAGCCAGTGCCTTGCGTAAAGCCAATAATGACGGGTCATTCATTTCCGCAATTCGTAAATCTGCAGTGGCAAGCAATGAGCTAGCGGTTTGCTGGTCTTTCTCTAACCACAGCTTGCGCCCTGCCAGTCGGACTAAATAGTTAGCTTCGGCTAACAGCCAGTCATTAGGGCGTCGCCCTGACAGATCAAGCAGCTTGTCTTGCAACAGAGCAACGTTCTTGTCCGATACTGAAACTTGAGTCGATAATGCTTGAACCTGTTGTTCTGCACTATTTAGTTGTTCATTGATGGCAGCTCTAGTTTTATCACGCTCTTGAGACTGTGACGTTAACAATTTCGTTACGCTATTGCTATTTGCAAGTAGCTGAGAGTTGAGTTGCTGGTAAAAATAATAACCACCAGCCCCTAATACAAAGACTAAAATTATCGCAATAATAGCAATCACATTACTATTATTTTGTTCCACAACTTGAGCTTGCGGCTGTGATGGTGAGCTAGGCCCATTGGATTTCGCCTTAGGTTTAGGCTTAACCTCTGCTGCTTTATTGGTCGCTGGCTCAGCTTTAGCTAATGGCTTATCGCCTGATGAAAGCTCTTTTTTAACTGAAGACTTCTCATTAGCTGAGGGCACTTCATTAGCTGTGGGATCTTCCTTGGCTGATGATGCTTGCGTAGCCGAGGACTGCTCTTTAACTGAAAGTTTTTCGCTTGTTGAGGGCTTTTTAATAGTTGAGGACTCTTTATCAACAGATGGCGGCTTCATTACTGGAGAGTCAGCTTGTCCCGAGGACTGCTTTTTAGCTGACGCAACTTGCTTGACTGAGCTTTGAGCATTGTTGTCAGCGGTATCTGGGGTGCTTTTTGACTCAACAGATCCCTTTGATACAGTAATATCATTAGATTCAGATTTTGGTGACTCAGGTGATACGCTCGATAAATTTTTATCAGCGTTTTCAGTCTTTGTCATTTGCTCTTTAGTTTTTCGTCCACTGTTTTTTTTCATTAATTATTGCTCTATTGTCATTAATGTTTGTGAAATTGCTTTATTTGAGGCACCTGCGGCGACAAAGCAACGACTAAATCCTCTCTCTTGCGCCAAAATTGCTACCCGCTCACTAGGCACAACTATATTAAGACCAACTAACCACTGCTGATCGATAGTGCTTACTAAGGTTAACAGGTTTTTCAAGATTTCACCGCTAGTTACTACTATGGTCTTAACATTATGATTTTTCCAGCTTTGAATCAAATATTCAGGATCATACTTTATCGGATCTCGGCGATACAATTGGCAATATTCAACCTGAGCACCGCGTAAGGATAGTTGTTGAGCCAAGGTCTCTCGTCCGCCAACACCACGTAAAATCAAAACTTTGCGGCCAGACACCTGCTGCAAACCCGGCTCGGTTAACAAACTTTCGGAGATTGGTTGGCTTGGTGAGATTGCATCGATTCCTGCGTTAGCCATCATGCGCTGAGTGGCTTTACCAATGGCGTAATACTTAAATTCTTGAGGCCAAACGTTAATAACTTTAGTCGCATAAGTCACGGCGTGAGCACTCACAGCAATAATTATGTCACTAGTTCGCAGTTGATTGATTTGTACTTGCAGTTGTGGAGTAGCAATTGGCGCGATTTCGACCATCGGGCAACTTACAGTTTCAAACTGTAGCGTTGCAAGAGTCTGCGCCAATTCTTTATTTTTAGGCTCAGGGCGAGTAAGCAACACTCGCCCGATATCGATCGGCGCTTTACTGATCGGCATACACTTTTTGCAATATTTCTCGGGCGCCACTGTCGAGTAATTTATCAGCTAATATAATTGCCTGCGCTTGTGCATCGGCTAGCGGGCCTCGCACTTCTTCTTTTAGCATTATGCTACCGTCGGGGCTTCCTACTATGGCTCGCAGCCAAAATTGATCATTCTCGATTATACAGTAACTACCAATTGGCACTTGGCAACCGCCTTCTAGGCGTTTGTTTAATGCGCGCTCAGCCAATACTCGTAAGCGGGTTTCTTGATGCTCTAACGGCGCTAGCAACTCTTGAATTCGTTGATCACCTTCGCGGCACTCAATGCCTACCGCGCCTTGGCCTACCGCTGGTAGTGATTCTTCAGGTTCGATAAAGGCCGCGATCCGGTGTGGCAGTTCTAAACGTAATAAACCTGCCGCCGCTAAAATAATCGCATCGTATTCGCCTTTATCAAGTTTTCCTAATCGAGTACCGACATTGCCGCGCAGGTCTTTAATAATTAAATCAGGTCGAGCCGCACGCAGCTGACATTGACGACGTAAGCTTGACGTACCGACCACCGCACCAGCAGGCAGCTGGCTGATTGAACTATAAGTGTTCGACACAAACGCATCGCGTGGGTCTTCACGACGACAAATCGTTTGCAACATTAAACCAGGAGGAAAATCCATCGGTAAATCTTTCATTGAATGAACCGCAATATCAGCTCGCCCTTCAAGCATCGCAACTTCAAGTTCTTTAACAAACAAGCCCTTGCCACCAATTTTAGCTAATGGCGTATCTAAAATGATGTCACCCTTGGTTACCATGGTCACTAGTTCCACTTGCAGTCCAGGATGAAAATGCTCTAATTGCGCTTTGACAAATTCAGCTTGCCATAAGGCTAATGGGCTTTTTCGGGTTGCGATACGTACAATTTCACCTGACATCATATTTCCAAATAGTGTTGTATTGATTTATACCCGATCCTATCATTGCCTTAATAGTTTGTATAAGTTTGAAACCACTTTTTTAGGCCGTTAATGATAATAATCAAATTTATGGACCGAGAGTAACTCGCCCTTATTGTTAAGTACTTCAACTTGCCACACTCCTACCATTGTCGGCGTAATCGTTTTGCTCGAGTAAGTCCGCCAGCGCGCTCCACCAACTGGTAAATTAACCCTGGCAATTTCCTCACCATTTAACAACCAACGATGAGTTAATGTCTGACCAGCCAAATCGCGAATTTCATTAAATAAGAATACGATCCGTTCATCATCACCGTCAATTCGGTTACCCAAATCATCAACGGGTTCACGTTGAACAATACCCGACGTTAATGTTATCCGAGTAATATAATCTGACTGATTAGTTTTCGCTGATTGCTCGGTCTCTGACAGGGCGATTTTTTGGCTAGCCGACTCAATGACTATATCTTGAACTAACGGTTGGTTAATTGCTATTTCCTGAGTTTGAGCTGTCTCTTTTGCCTCAACAGGCTCGGCAATCTCTTCAACTAACGCCTTAACTGGCGCCTTAACTTGCAGTGGTGCTGCGAGGGTAATTGTTGTTAACTGCGGATCGTCTATTTCCACACGCTCGATTGGTTGAACCATACTCGAATTTAGCGGTTCTATTGGCAGCTGTTGGTTTGATGGTTCTACAACTTCAGACGTAATATCAACTTGCTGTTGCAGCTCTGACGTAACGGTAAACTCGTTAGCAACAACTGAATTTTGATTGCTTTCAGACCAGTGATATACCCCAAAAAGTACTAGCGGTAATATTAATAACACGATAAAGGATACTACTTTACGCGGATCTATTGGCGCCTGTTCTAACTCTTGAAAATTTACCACATCATCTAATTTTATTTGAATTGTTAATTTCACACTCTAATCTTCTTTAATTAATTCACTTGGTTCCGCTGCTATTGTACGGTGTTAATGAGCAGTTTTAAGTGGAATTTTAATAAATCTTTATTCCATGGCGTAAAACGATTTAACTGCATCGGGTTGGTACTTGGAGTTGATACCCCATTGTCAGTCGACACCGCATAATCAAATTCACACTGATTAAGCGCATCTATAGTCTCCGAATTATAATCGGTTGACCATCGGCCATTTGGGTAAGCAAAGCCCTTAATAGGCACCCCTAGCCACTCAGTTAGTTTTTGTTGGCTTTGAGTTATTTGGGCTTTTTGTTCCGCAGGTTCTAATACAGCCAATATCGGATGGTCATGAGTATGAGCTGCTATCTCTATTCCTTGTTGGGCTAATTTTTTTAGCTGAATTGGTGACATCATTTTAGCGCTAGAATTCAATTTCCCGTTAACTAATAAAATTTGATTAGCTAGCTGTAAACGCTGTTGATAAGGGGTATATTTGACCTTTTGGATCACTTTTTCTACTAATAAGCGCCGCTGTATTAAACTGTGAGCCTCGCAAATCCCTAAATCAATTAAGCTTAAATCGAATTTAATTCGAGCGGGATCTGAAATTAAATCGATTAGGTTATCATTCCACATATTGCTGCCTTCGCTAAATTTAGTCGCGATAAAAATAGTGGCCGGCAAGGCTAATTCTTTTAAGATCGGCGCCGCAATAGAATAGTTATTGAGGTAGCCATCATCAAAGGTAATGCAAATACTGTTGGCTGGTAACTTTGACTGCGCCAGCAATTTTACTGCATCACTCAAGGGGATCGGGTTGTAATATTGTTTGATCAATAACATTTGACGATAAAAATCATCTCGAGTTGGCTCAGTTGGTCGCATTGGGTCGAGTGATTCCATCACCTGATGGTAAATTAAAATATTGAGTTTATTTTTAGATAATACCTTCGAGCCAAATGAAAGAGCCCGGTGGGCCAGCCGCCGAGAAATAGGCATTTTATAATTATTATTCATGCTGTCTTGAGTCATTTCATCTCATTCCAAGCCATTTCAACGCTGATGCGCTTCAAGCCATAATTCAAGTACGACTAAAATCCAAATAAGCTCACCATAGTAGCTTGAATGTTCTTGCTGGTGCATAGTGATAGCTCGCTCAATAAACTCTTTTTTTACAATGTTGCGATCACTTAAACGCCGTAAAGTTTTAGCCACTAAGGTCTTTAGCTCATCACTTTGCTGCATCCAAGCACCAAAGGGCAGACCAAAACCATGTTTGCTTTTAGTAAGCGTTTGCGGCGCTAAAAAGTTTGAAAATGCCTGTTTGAAAAAATCACGTAGCTGCTGTTTTGGCAATTTTTTCTTGGCATCTAAGGTGCAACTGAAATCAATTAACTCTTTTTCCAACAAGGGGTATTTAACGCTGACACCAGCCATTTCAGCCATCTTGCTAACTTTAATTAAATCGTTATCTGCCAAGGTGAATTTCCAATCGAGAAACAACATTTTTTCAATCATGCAAGACGAGTCGGCCTGATTATAACGCGCACGCTTTTGCTCAATCGGTTGCTCGATATTAACCTGAGCCAAAAATTCATCACTGAACATTTCGGTCACCGCAAAACGGTTAATAAAGTTATAACTTTCTAACCGATCGGGTAAGCCTTGCTGCGCCTGTTTGATATAACTAGCCGCCTTGGTTCCTAAGGGCAACTTACCAAGCGGGGTCTGGCAAAATAATCCATTTAACATCCGTTGAATTAACGGCGGACTATTACTAAAGCGTTCAAAGACCTTTTGCTTGGCATAACGCTCATTACCAGCGAATATTTCATCGCCACCATCTCCGGCCAACATTTGGTCAACACCGTGAGATTTAGCGAATTTAGCACACGCGTAGGCTGCCATCGCAGATGAATTGCCGAAAGGCTCGTCAAAATAAGCCGCTATTTGTTCAAAATTACTGACTAACGCCTCGGGTTTTAGCTCTAATCGATGATGGTCCGTTTTGAAATGCTGGGCGGTGATGTTGGCATATTTAGTTTCGTCATAATCTTTTTCGGCAAAGCCTATCGAAAATGTTTTGGCATGTTCCTGTTCAGTCGCCAACATGCCAGCCACGGTCGAACTGTCTAATCCGCCACTTAAAAATGCACCACACGTTGGACTGATATGGCGCTTTACTGCTTGTGAGACTAAGGTGTGACATTGCTGGTAAAGTTTGTCATCGGGTGCGGTACTGTAATTATATTGCGGCCGGTAGAGTAACGTTGACCCTTTAAACCCTTGCGTATTAAAGCGCACTTGATGCCCAGCTTCTACTTTATAGACATCTTGATAAATGGTGGTTGGTGCAGGTATGCAATGAAAGTAACAGTAATTAAAAATTCCTTGCGGGTTAAGCTCAAACTGCTCAGGTGACATAGCTGCCAAGCTTGTCGCAATCGATAAACCGCTCTGATTATAGTGATAATACAACGCAATAGAACCGACATGATCGGTAACTAAAAAACACTGGCCAGATTCTTTATCGATAATAACGGCACTAAAAAATCCCGCTATATTGTGATAAAAAAGCTCCGCATCGTGTTCTACGGCATTTAATAAACATTTGGCGGCACTTATTTCGTGACTAACCAATTGCTGATACGCTCTGACGGTACCAAACACCACCACGGTATAACGCTCACTTTCCGCTTGGCTCAGTGTTTTATCATTGGCAATAGTTACTTGTTGTTGCAGCCATGGCAACACCAACTGCTGCGTATTAACATCAGTATTGTTATTTATTGTTGTTTGCATTCCTTGTCTCAACTTTTATCCGTCATTTTAAGGCACCAGTCCATGGGAAGGTCATTGATTGTTACTAATTACTCGACTTAATAACTGCTCGAATCGTACCGCCTGACTTTGCCGAGAATATTGTTCTATTTTCGTTGCTGCCAACCCAACAAAACCGCCATTGAACAGCAGGCTAACAAAGCTAAGCAATGCCTGTTCAATTTGTTCTTGATTATTTAATGGTGCAATACTTGAAATACCAACCTGCTGTAATAGTAGACCAGTATCACCATCTCGGGGCATTAAACCCAAGATCGGTTTATTCACTTTAATATACTCATAAGCTTTAGCAGGTATTTGAAAGTCACAGTTATCAGCCTGAAGTAATAACAGCCCATCAACAGCGAACATCTCTTGCAGCGCATCTTGATAAGGGATCGCGGGTTCTAAAAACACCATATCTGCAATATCGAGATCTGCGATTATTGTTTGATATAAATGGTCGTGACCGGTAGCTCGCAAACGAAATATCAGCATATTGGCATCGAGCAGCTTCGCTTTTTTTAGCTGAGCTATCGCAGCAAATAGCTGGCTAGGATCTCGTTCACTCGGATAAATTACCCCGCTATGTAACAATACATAAGGCAACCCAAGATTCTTAGGTTGCGGTTTTTCTTGTACTTCTTGCTCAATTTTATCGAGGATAACCTTATCGTAACCATTATTGATTAGTTGCCAAAAATCCTTATTGGTTGAACTGTAGCGCTCTTGATATAAGGCTAATGCCCCTGGGGCCGTTACTATAATATGTGAACAATGAGCGACCGCTTTGCTTTCGATCCATTGAAAAACTTTCTTTTTTGCTGGATCTATCGGGTAATCATCTTGCGCCATCGGATCACGAAAGTCCGCCACCCAAGGTACCCCGGTCATTCGATGTAAAAAGTAAGCAATAAAATGAGCGGATGCAATAGGGTAAGTTGAGACAATCACCGACGGTCGCTGCTTATTAATTGCACGAAGACCACTAATTACTCCGCCAACGATCCAGCTTTGCCAATTATCAGGCATCGCCATCCACGAAAAATATTTGCCTTTAATACTAAAATCTTTTGCAGCATTACGACAAAAAGCGCGTATGACTTCAACCTCAGGTGGAATAAAATCTAATTGCTGAGGCGACCATTGCTCGTAACCTTTTAACGATGCTGTCAGCACACGCGTAGACCAACCGTTCTCGCTTAAATAGCGACTAAAGGCCAAACTACGATGCACGCCACTACTACCTAATAATGGTGGATAGTGGTACGCAATATAAAGAACTGACTTGTCGGTTAATTTCAAACTCATTCCCTTGATATTTTTAACTCAATGCTGCCGATTAATTACTCGCTGGTATAAAAAACACTCCAGCACCCGTTGCTTGTTTAATTGAGTCTCGGTGAGTGTTCACACTATTTAAGACTATACTGAAGATAATAGTACAAATTTGAGGGAACAAAGGTGAAAATTAATCTATCAGCAGCTGCGTTAGTCTTGGCGTTTTTAGTCATTCCTGCGACAGCGCAGGCGGCAAGAAATTTATTGACTTGCGGAATAACTCCAGGCAAACCACTAACCAACTCGTATGGGCCATACGACTTTACCAATCCGAAGCACCATGCAAAATTGCCGATAGTAATAGGTGCCCATTTCACCCCCGAAGTTGAACGCTTAATTAAAGGAAACACCGGCAGCGTTCATGCTGATATAGACTATACATTACGGGCGATCCCCAATTATCATCGGGCGTTACATGCAATTGCGAAGTACCAACGACTCGGTCGTAAAATGCATAAAAGATATTATAACGCTGAGTGTTATTTTAAACGGGCAATCTATTTACAACCCAAAGATGACATCAGCAAAATGTTATTTGCTATTCATCTTCATATGACTAAGCAACTACAATTGGCTAAAATTCAATACGAGCTGGCGCTGCGGATCCGCCCCGAAGGCGCTGAGTTAAATTACAATTACGGCTTATTGTTAATCGACTTAAAACAATATAAAGAAGCACAACAAGCAGCAACTATTGCCTACAGCAAAGGTTACCCACTGCAAGGACTCAAGAATAAATTAGCCAAGTATCAAGGCTAAATGTTATTCTTAGCGGTTACAAATTTAACCACTGACTAAAATAACGATATCTCAATGGCTTGTAGTACCCGTTTTAATAATGCTCAAACTCCTGCTGGCAATTTTTGCTTTATATCTGAGCAACAAAGCCAGCATAGTAAAAAAATAACCGCCGAGCTATCGGCTGGCAGCCAATTGGTATTGGAAATTTTACCTTATTTACTCAGTGTCAATCACCCTGAGTTACCAGGTTATGTCAGTGATTATCCACTAGGAAAAATATTCAACTATCAAGCTAGATCTCAAACCCTAGTTATTGTTAATCAGCTATTTGCCATTACCGACTGTTCATTGATAGAGCATGACAGTATCGATGGTATTTATACGATTGGCAGCGTTGGCAGCGTTGGCCAAAGCCGTCATTCAGATTGGGATATTTGGGTTTGTTTTCCCCTTCAGATTTCTCTTAGCGAGCAGCAATATCTCGCTAAGAAATGTCGCGGGATCGAACATTGGGCCGCCCAAGTTGGCGCTGAGCTTCACTTATTTATGGTCTCGCAAGACCAGTTTCACCATGGTACCCAATTAAGTTTAGATCAGGAGTCGAGCGGCAGTGCTCAGCACTGGTTATTATTGGACGAATTCTATCGTTCGGCTTTAACCCTAGCGGGCAAACCCATTGCTTGGCAACAACCTCAACTAAGTGACAATAACGAGAGTTATGTCGATTTTGGTGACATACCCGTACCACCAGCTAAAGAGTATTTTGGCGCAATGTTGTGGCAGCTTTATAAGGGTATTGATTCACCAGAAAAGTCGTTATTAAAAGCTTTACTGCTGGAGTCTTACTTTAATGATTTTCCCCACACCGAACTGCTATCGCAACAATGGAAACGATTAGTTGATCAGCAAGAATTTGTTGACCATTATTTATTGTTGCTGCAACGGATCTCGATTTACCTGACCGAACTTAATGACCCTTCACGACTAGAATTAGTGCGCGAGTGCTTTTATTTAAAATGTTCGCCGGGTTTAAGCTATCTCAATCGAACATCAACCCCAACATATCAGCAGCAACAGTTGCAGATATTAGTCAACCAATGGCAATTTAGCACCACTAAGATCGCCCATCTAGATCGCGCCTCACGTTGGGATCCGGTCGCAGTTCAACAGCACCACCACCGTTTAGTCACCGCGCTATTAACAAGCCACCAACGGCTAAAAGCCATGGCGCAGCATCATCAAATCGACGAAGCGCTTTACCCCCAAGAAATGGCTATTTTAAGTCGCCGACTTTATTCAGCTTATCAAAGCAGCACCACTAAAATTAATCAGTTACCATCTAAAGCGCTAACAAGCGGGCAAAACTCGGCACTTTACATCCGCCGCGCAGTCTCAACGACGGGCGAGCAAAGTTGGTTGCTGCTTAATCAGGCTCCTGTTTTTGGTAAAGATTACCAAATTCATCAAGATAAAGAATTAATTAAACTGATTAGCTGGGCAGCAATTAATAACTACTGTGGCATCGCTACTCAAGTTAAGTTACCGGCAGATATTAGTCATTGGTCACCGAAGTTACGACAGGCGCTGCAGGCTATCCATCGCATGTTTAGCACCCAGACCAAGGCGACTAAAAATGCCTTAGTTCAAGCGGCACAAGTTGAACAAGTGGTGATTATTTTGAATATGCGAGCAGATCCAACTCGCTCGTTTCATGGCCAAGAACTGATTATGAACTGGATTAAAAGCAATCTATTTTCGATCGGGCATAAAAAGTACAGCCTACTATCAAGCATTGATATTGTTTATCGTAACTCATGGCAAGAGCATCACGCAGTTGAATTTAGCGGCGACCAAGCGATCTTGGATTTTTTAAGCTATTTTCTGAGCCTGATTAGCTCTTCAAGTAAAACACCTAATATTCAAACCCTGTGTGTCGGCGAAAACCAGCAACGACTGCTGAGTGACAAAGTGCTATTTTTGCTTAAAGAATGTTTAACTATTCGCAAGAAATCGACCAAAACAGGGATCAAGGTTAAATCCCTGGTGGTGGCAGGCAAACTCTTTGGTCTGTTTTTTCATCCCGACAAGGTTGAATATCAAGAGATTAGTAGCGCGTTAGATCTTTATCGCAAATTAACCGACAACCCATTAACTCAAATACCAAGTCAAAATCCAGTAGACAGTAAAATTAATCAAATTATTACCGAATACGCGAGCAGTGGTTACGTTCAGTTTTTTTTAGAACAACAGCCACAGGGGATTCAAGTTTACGTCTTGGATGAGCAAAACAACTTTTCAAGTTATTTGCAAGATGACCTCGATGAATCCGAATTAATTAAATCGATTTATCGTTTTTACACTTTCACCAAAGATACTCAGAACATTAGTCAGGAAAAGTTAGAAATAAGCTTTAATTTACCGCAATTTAGTCGAATAAAACGCTCAAACAGCTTGATTATTATCGAGCCATTTGACCGTCATGCCGACGAAGGGTTTTAACGATTTAAGCAGACAAGCGCTCAGTGATCCATTGCCCTAACTTTGCTAGTTGTGGCTCACATACCCAATGTTCCATCGGGTACTGCGACCAGCTAACGTCAAAACCGACCGCTTTCAGTTGTTGCGCGCTTTGCTGACCCGCCGCAAAAGGCACCGTGGCATCTTGCTCACCGTGCGAGATGAACAAGCGGGTTTTACTATTAATGCCAGCGGCTCCAACTGCGGGCAGCTGATCCTGCGCTAAATAACAAGACAAGCCAGCAATGCCTGCTAACTTATGCTTTAAGCGTAAACCACTATACAAGGCCAATACACCGCCTTGGGAAAAGCCAACTAAAACAATCCGCTCTGGTGAAATTCCTGTGCCAATCTGCTGTTCAATCAATTGATTAATCAAGATTTCACTTTGTTGCAGGCTAGGAATATCAGCACGCCCGTCGAGATCCATGGTTTTAATATCGTACCAAGAACGCATCACTAACCCGCGACTAATAGTGACAGCTTGCTTTGGCGCATGTGGAAAGATAAAACGAACTGAATCGAGTTTTCCGCCTAACGCTGGGATCACCCCACTAAAGCCTTCACCCGAATCGCCTAAGCCATGCAGCCAAATAACCACTGCATCAGCAGCTATTTTTGGTTCAGTTATAATTGCTTGTAAAGACACCATTTACTCACTTATTTCAATGCGTTCACCCGACTGACGCTCAATAGCATCGGTCACTAACTTCAGTAATTCTTCGCCGCCTCGGTTGTCAATCCAACGACCATTAGTCAACTCAAAATGATGACCGTCAAATTTTGTCGCCACCCAAATTTGGTGTAACGGCTCCTGACGGTTTATTATTATTTGGCTGCGATCACTAAAGGCTAATTTCAATACCCCTGAAGATGTCTCGTAGTCAAAGTCGACCATCGCATCGTCAAGCGTCTCTTCAATTAGCATTAGATAATTATCAACAATTTGATGAAATTCGCTATCGTTCATTTAAAACCTCAAACCATTTGCATTTACTCTCTGGAATGCGATTATAAGGTGAAATTGTCAAATAATCACCGGATAAAAAATGCGGAAACTAGCAGTTGTCTTTATTTTACTTGGCTTTATTGCCGGCTGTGGCCAAAAAGGCCCACTGTACCACCCAGCACCAGCAGCAGAACAACCTACAAAAGACATTAATAAACAAGAAGATAGAACATAATGGATTTTTTCAACTTTAAAGATAACCAACTATTTGCCGAACAATTAGCCGTTAAAGATTTAGCACAAAAATTTAAAACCCCTTTATATATCTATTCGCGCGCGACCATAGAACGCCATTGGCATGCCTTTGATCAAGCAGCAGGTAGCCACCCGCATTTAATTTGTTATGCGGTAAAAGCAAATTCAAACTTAGCTATTTTAAATACTCTAGCTAAATTAGGCTCTGGTTTTGATATTGTTTCTGGCGGCGAGCTAGCCCGCGTCATGGAGGCCGGTGGCAATCCAGATAAGGTAGTATTTTCTGGAGTAGGCAAAGCTGACTGGGAAATTAAATACGCGTTAGAAACCGGCATTTACTGTCTTAATGCCGAATCATTACCTGAGCTTGAGCGGATTAATACCATTGCAACCGAACTGGGTGTTATAGCGCCAATTTCTATTCGAGTGAATCCAGATGTTGACGCTGGTACCCATCCGTATATTTCAACCGGGCTTAAAGACAACAAGTTTGGCATTAGCATGGAAGACGCACTCACAGCATTCCAGTTTGCCGCTAATGCCCCGGCCTTAAAAGTGAAAGGGATCGATTGCCACATTGGCTCGCAACTGACTGACTTATTACCTTTTACTGACGCGATCAAGCGGGTGCTTTCTTTAATTGATTTACTCGACCAGCAAGGCATAAAAATTAGCCATATCGATGTTGGTGGCGGCCTTGGCGTAACCTACAAAGACGAGCAACCACCGGAACCGGCGCAATATGCGCAAGCGATCAACAAATGCCTTGTAGATCATCAGCACTTATCCGTTATATACGAACCGGGTCGTGCCATTATGGCTAATGCGGGTATTTTAGTCGCTAAGGTTGAGTATTTAAAACTGACCAAAGATAAGAATTTTGCAATAATTGACGCCGCAATGAATGACTTAATTCGACCATCACTATATAGTGCTTGGCAAGAGATAGTTGAAGTGCAAGCAAGCGATCAACCAAACCGTATCTATGATGTGGTTGGACCGATTTGCGAAACTGGTGATTTCCTCGGTAAAGAACGGTCACTGGCGTTACAGCAAGGTGACTATGTTGCGGTGAGATCTGCTGGTGCATATGGCTTCACGATGGCATCAAATTACAATTCTCGGGTAAAGCCTGCTGAAGTGATGGTAGATAACGATAAAGCCATCGAAATTCGTCAACGCGAAACTTTAGCCGATTTATGGCGAGGCGAATTAAAAACGCTAGATATCGATTAGCATCAAGACTATCGGTTGAGCAATATGACTATAAGAAATTAAATGCTACTTAATTTTTCAAAAATGCACGGCCTCGGCAATGATTTTGTCGTGGTTGATGCAGTGACCCAAAATATATTTTTATCGACTGAGCAAATTAGCTTTTTGGCCGATCGTAATACCGGCATTGGCTTTGACCAATTATTAATGGTTGAGGCGCCTTATGATCCTGAACTCGATTTCCATTATCGGATCTTTAATGCCGACGGCTCAGAGGTTGAGCAATGTGGCAATGGCGCTCGCTGTTTTGCCCGCTTTGTCAGAATGAAAGGCTTAAGCAATAGATATCGGCTTGGTGTTAGCTGTAAAGGCGGCAAGTTGCAGCTCAAACACGAGCGCAGCGGTCAAATAACTGTGTCGATGGGCATACCTCAGCTCAGTCCGGCTAAAGTGCCATTTGACGCTCAGAAAAAAGAAACCAATTATATCTTACGGACCGAAGATCAAACGGTTTTGTGTGGTGTCGTCTCGATGGGCAATCCACATTGTGTGGTTACCGTTGACGATGTTACCCAGGCACCAGTCGACACCTTAGGCCCAGCACTGGCGACTCACCAACGTTTTCCACAAGGAGCAAATGTTGGTTTTATGGAAATTGTGTCGCGTAATCATATTAAATTGCGGGTATACGAGCGCGGCGTTGGCGAAACCAAAGCTTGCGGTACTGGCGCCTGTGCAGCCGTTGTAATCGGTCAACTGCAAGGTCAACTTGATCAATCGGTGACCGTTGAATTACCCGGCGGTAAATTAAAAATAAACTGGCGCCAAGGCGAAAGCCAATTAAAAATGACGGGCCCAGCAGTGCATGTTTACGATGGACAAATTCGCTTATGAATAATCTAAACCAGCTGAGTACACTCGTTGACGAGACTACTGTGGCAGAATATTTGTTAGATCATCCTGATTTTTTTCAAAATAATCCACAGTTATTAAATCAGCTTAGTTTAGAGACAGCCCAGCAAGGCACCATTTCATTAGTAACGCGGCAACAGCAGTTAATGCGGGAAAAGATTCATAATCTTGAAGACGAAATCACCGCTTTAATGTCGATTGCGAGCCATAACCAGCAGCTGTATCAAAAGTTTTCGCAGCTGCACAACCAACTGCTCGATTGCGAAATAGTAGAGCAGCTGGCCAGCGTGTTATACACCAGCTTTACTGAGCAATTGGGCATGACAGAAGTCGCGATTAAGCTATTTAAAACTCATTCGCCAACTGAGCTTCATTGCCAACGTAGTACGCTAGACAACATCATGGTGCAACGCTTAGACAAAACTCACTGCTACTTTGGCCGGATTAACCAGCAAGAGCAACATTTGCTCTTTGGCCAAACTACCCCAGGTTCAGTTGCGCTTATATCGTTGGGTAAACATGGTGAACTTGGCCTGTTAGCCATTGCCAGTGCCGATCCAAACCATTTCGAACCGACGATGGATAACCTGATGTTAATGCAGTTATGCCGCCAGTTTTCGAACCAAATAGCCAACCTTACTCCCCCGTAATGGAAAGCCTACTGCAAGAATTTTTAACCAGTTTAGCCGACAGTAGGCAGTTATCTCCTCACACTATTAGTAATTATCGTCGCCAGTTAAACCATTTGGTTGAACAACTAACCCGACAAGAAATCAGTAATTGGCAGCAATTAAACGCCAATGAAATAAAATTTTGGATTGCCAACAGCAAACGCCAAGGCCTGGCTAACCGCTCAATAGCGACCCGCTTATCGGCGTTGCGCAGTTTTTGCCGTTATTTGTTAAGGCACGGCCATCTTGCGCTCGACCCTTGCATTGGCATCAGTGCGCCGAAACAGGCCAAGCCATTACCCAAGAATATCAACGTTGACCAAGTCTGCCAATTGCTCGACTTTGACGACCAAGATCCCTTGGCTATTCGCGATCGGGCAATGATGGAATTATTTTATTCGAGCGGCTTACGTCTCGCTGAATTGGTGTCGTTAAATATCGCTGATATTTCAGCACACGAACAATTGGTCAAAGTAACGGGTAAAGGTTCAAAAGAGCGGATTATCCCAGTCACTAAAAAAGCGCTAGCACAAATTGAGTTATGGCTGCCCGTGCGATCGTCAATGGCCAACTCAGCTGAAAATTCACTGTTTGTCAGTAAACTAGGCCGTAGAATTTCACACCGCAGCGTGCAATTACGCATGGCTAAATGGGCCGTAAATCGTAATTTATCAACCACGGTTCACCCCCACAAATTACGTCACTCTTTTGCGACTCATCTGCTTGAAGGCAGCGGCGACCTGCGCGCGGTACAAGAAATGTTAGGCCATGCCGATTTGGCCACCACTCAGGTTTATACTCATCTTGATTTTCAACATTTGGCCAAGGTTTATGACGCCGCTCATCCTAGGGCAAAACTAGCCACCACTCAGAAGAAAAAAATATGACCATTCGATGTTATAAGAGCTTCACCAAACCGGTGGCTATTGGCTTTGATCTAGACGATACCCTATACGATAACGCGCCCGTGCTAAAGCAGGCTGAGCAGCAACTTCAGCGATATTTAACCGCCAATTTCCCACGCACAACCACCATGACAACGCAAAATTGGCTAGCCCTGCGCAATCAGGCCGTCGCAGCTAATCCGGCACTGAGTAACGACATTAGCCTCGCGCGGGTCGAGGCGCTAACCCAAGGGTTAATCAAGCTAGGTTATGCTCAAGCTGATGCAATCAACGGTGCTAATAACGCAATGGCCGAGTTTCTTCGCTGGCGCAATACCATTGATATTGCGTGCTCAACCCATCAATTACTGGCTAAATTAGCTCAAGAATATCGCTTATTTGCGATCACGAACGGCAACGCGTGCCCTGACACATTAAATTTAAGCCAATATTTTGAATTTGCTTTACGCGCCGATATTAACCAGCCAATGAAACCGGCCCAGCAGCTGTTTGATCTGGCCAACAGCAAACTCGGTTTAAGCACCGCTCAAATTCTTTATATTGGTGACCACCCCGTCTCTGATATTGTCGGTGCTAGTCGCGCGGGCTGGCAAACGGGCTGGATTAATGCCACTGGCCAAGCGCTTGATCACCGAACTAAGCCTTTGCAACTGCCAACGTTTGAATTTTCGCAGCTCAGCGACTTACAGCAACTGTGTGACTAAAACCGACTCGGCGGCGCATGTTCGTGCTCACCGCCATAACTAACTGCCCTTACGATTACATCAGCCGTCGCATTTAAGCCGAAAATCAGTGACCATAAGTCGCATCTTAGGGGCGATTGAGTATATAATCTTGGCAAAATTTATCTAATTTATTCCCTCGATTGATAAAACAACATCGCCCTTATTTATTTTGCCCCAACAACTCTAGGATTAGCCATGGATGTATCTCTGCTACTCGACTCATTAAACGAACATCAACGCCAAGCTGTCGCCGCCGCGCCGGGCAACCAACTGGTATTAGCCGGCGCTGGTAGTGGCAAGACCCGAGTCTTGGTTCATCGAATAGCTTGGTTAATGAGTGTTGAGCGTCAATCGCCGCATTCAATTCTGGCGGTAACCTTTACCAATAAAGCCGCGAAAGAGATGCGTCACCGGATCGAAAGCTTGCTTGGTGATCAACTAGGCCGCATTTGGATTGGCACCTTCCACGGTATTGCGCACCGCTTATTGCGCATGCATTATGCCGACGTAAAATTGCCAGAAAACTTTCAGGTTATCGATTCTGATGACCAATTGAAAATGCTAAAACGCCTGCTTAAAGCAATGAACCTTGACGATAAGTCATTTCCGCCGCGCCAAATGCAGTCGTACATTAACAGCCATAAAGATGAAGGATTACGCCCCTCTCATATCGATACCTATGGCGATTCGTTTGAGACGACTCAACGTGATGTTTATCAAGCTTATCAAGATGCCTGCGATCGTTCTGGTTTAGTTGATTTCGCCGAGTTATTGCTGCGCGCACACGAGTTATGGCTTCATAATCCTCAGGTATTAGCCCATTACCAGCGCCGCTTTGGCAACATATTGGTCGACGAGTTTCAAGATACCAACAACATTCAATATGCTTGGATCCGAATGCTGGCAGGCCAACAATGTAATTTAATGATTGTTGGTGATGATGACCAATCTATCTATGGCTGGCGTGGCGCCAAAGTTGAAAATCTCCAACGTTTTTTAACAGATTACCCGAAAGCCACCACCATAAAGCTTGAGCAAAACTACCGCTCAACCGCCAACATTCTTGAGGCCGCCAATGCGGTGATCAGCAATAATTCGCAACGCCTTGGTAAAAAGTTATGGACCGATGGCAGCAAAGGCGACCCGATTTTACTTTATGCCGCGTTTAATGAAATGGACGAGGCTCGTTTTGTGACCAGCCGGATCAAAAACTGGCACGAGCAAGGTGGCAACCTTGAAGAAGTCGCGATTTTATACCGCAGCAATGCTCAGTCACGCATTCTCGAAGAAGCGTTACTGGCCCAAAAATTACCTTACCGTATTTACGGCGGCTTGCGCTTTTATGATCGTCTAGAGATTAAAGATACTTTAGGTTACCTGCGCTTAATGAGCAATCGTGACGACGACGCGGCTTTCGAGCGGATAGTTAATACCCCAACCCGCGGAATTGGTACCACCACACTCGATAAACTGCGCAGTAATGCTCGTCAACATGGCATGACTATGTGGCAAGTTAGCCATTTATTGCTTAGGGAAAAAATCCTAACCGGTCGCGCTGCCAATGCGATTAAGGGTTTTATCGACTTAATCAACCGACTTGAAGATGACAGTGTCGAAATGACTCTGCGTTCGACCGCTGATTTAGTGATTAATCACAGTGGTCTTAAAGCAATGTATCAGGCAGAAAAAGGCGAGCGTGGTCAAGACCGACTCGACAACCTTGATCAGCTACTCACAGCGATGAACGACTTTGTGGTACCTGAAGAAGCGGAAGAAATGACCCCGCTTAATGCCTTTTTGTCTCATGCTGCATTAGAGTCGGGTGACTCTCAAGCAGACGAATATGAAGATGCAGTGCAGCTAATGACCATGCACAGCGCCAAAGGTCTAGAATTTCCAATGGTGTTTATTGTCGGTGTTGAAGAAGGCATGTTCCCAAGTCAGCGCACCATTGAAGAACCTGACAAAATGGAAGAAGAACGTCGTCTCGCTTACGTTGGCATTACCCGAGCAATGAAGCAACTCGTGATCTGTTATGCCGAATCACGACGTCTGTACGGTCAGGAAAAATTCCATAAACCGTCACGCTTTATTCGAGAAATTCCGAGCGAATTAGTCGAAGAAATTCGCCTAACGACTCAAGTAAGCCGCCCAACGCAACACAACCGATTTAACCAAAGTCAGGACCAGTTTAACCAAACCGGTTTAACCTTGGGCCAACGCGTTAATCACCCCAAGTTTGGTGAAGGTGTGATTATTAATTACGAAGGCAGCGGCGCCCAATCGCGCGTTGAAGTTAGCTTTGAACAAGTTGGCAGTAAATGGCTAGTAGTCGCTTACGCACGCTTAGAAGCCATTTAGTTACTGTTATCAACTGAGCAAATGATGTTCACGCTTTTATCTAAGCGTGAACATCTTGCTACAAGGTCGGATAAATCGAAGCCACCAGCAATCCTGCCATCGTCCAGTTAAATGCCCGCAGCCTAATTGTGCTGCTTAGCAAGCGACGTAGCTGTTGCCCCAGCACCGTCCACAGACTGACCGAAGGAATGTTGGCCAGCGCAAAAATGATTGAAACTAGTGCTATCGACTCAAGACTGCGCGAGGGCGAATAAACACTAATAGCGGTCAACGCCATGCTCCAAGCTTTTGGATTAACCCATTGAAACGCTGCGGATTGAATAAAAGTTAGCGGTGCCACTTTATTATTGCCTTGCTCTTCGATAGGTTGCGAAGTAGCAATTTTATAGGCTAAATACAATAAATAGCCGATGCTCGCCACCTTTAATATGTCGTGACTGACTGGGAAACGATCGAAAACTTCAATTAAACCAATGCCAACCAGCGCCACCATCCATGCAAAGCCAAGCCCAATGCCTAACATATGCGGAATAGTCCGTTTAAACCCAAAGTTTGCGCCTGACGACATTAACATCAGGTTATTCGGGCCAGGGGTAATAGTCGAAACCACAGCAAATACAATCAGTGCGGTTAATAATTCGTTAGTCATTAGGCTTTCCTATCTAGTAATCGTTAAGCAATTATAATTAGATTTAGGAAGAATTATCTTGCTTGTTTTGCGCCACTGCCGCTTATAATGCAACTTATGAATGATTTAAATAAAATTAACGCAACAATCTTGCGCGAACTAAAAAATAACGGTCGGATCAGTAATGCTGAGCTGGCTAATCGGGTCAACTTGTCCGCTTCGGCTTGCTTGCGTCGGGTGCAAGAGTTAGAGCGTTCGGGAGTGATTCAAGGTTATAAAGCGGTGCTTTCGCCTAAAGCGCTCGGCATTGGCTGTGTTGCTTATGTCGCGGTGGGTTTGTCGGATCATACCAAATACGCTCAACAAGCATTTGAAGTGGCGATAACAAAATCAGATGAAGTGCGTGAATGTCACAACATTACCGGCTCGTACGAATATTTATTACGGGTTGAAACAACCGATTTGGCCTCTTATAAGGCATTTCATAGTGATGTGTTGGGGATTTTACCGCAAGTTAATTCGATTACCACTTACATGGTGATGGACTCGCCGAAAGATGATCGCGCTTAAGGGTGAAATCTCGCCCTGAACAGTTAGAGTATTCAGGGCAAGGGCAACAACAATGACATCGATTGCCACTGCAGTGCACTCATTAACGGGCTATTTAGCCAAGCTATTAAGCCACGCTATTGAATAAAGTAACAAACTGATCGATACCTTCATTCGCTAGCTCGTCACTAATGGTTAACGCGGGCAAGAAACGCAACACATTAGAGTAGAAACCACACGCCAACAATACTAAGCCATGCTCAGCAGCGCCAGCAATTAACGCTTGAGTCAATGCAACATTTGGTTGCTCAAGATCACCGTCAATCATTAATTCAATCGCGATCATCGCGCCTTGATTTCGAACATCAGAAATTAGCTGTGGGTGCTGCGCCTGCAGTACTGACAAACGTTCATTGAAAAGGTCACCAAGCTGGTTTGCCCGTTCAATCAAATTTTCGTCTTTAATAATATCAAGCACGGTTAATGCTGCAGCACAAGCCGTTGGAGAACCACCGTAAGTACCACCTAAACCACCAGGTAATGGTGCGTCCATGATTTCGCTTTTACCGACAACCGCCGCAATAGGGAAACCACCAGCAATGCCTTTGGCCATCGTCATGATGTCTGCTTCAACACCAGCATGTTCAAAGCTAAACATTTTACCAGTACGGCCAAAGCCAGTTTGAATTTCATCAGCAATTAACATAATGCCATGCTCATCACACAGCTTACGTAATGCTTGCAAGAACTCAGCAGGTGCCGCATAGAAACCGCCCTCACCCTGTACAGGCTCAACGATAATCGCTGCCACATCACTTGGCGCAATATCAACCTTAAACAAGTTTTCGATGGCTTTTAGTGATTGCTTAACCGTGATGTCATGCAGCTCAATTGGGAATGGGGCATGGAAAATATCACCCGGGAAAGGACCAAACAAGTTTTTGTATGGGGTGATTTTACCTGTTAGTGCCATCGCCAAGTTGGTACGGCCGTGGAAACCACCATTAAACGCAATAACACCGCGACGACCAGTATAAGCACGCGCAATCTTGACACAGTTTTCAACCGCTTCAGCACCGGTTGAGACAAAAATTGCTTTTTTCTCTGAATCACCAGGGGCAATAGCCGTTAGCTTTTCAGCCAGTTCAACGGCTACTTCATATGGGTTAACCATCACACAAGTGTGGCTAAACTTATCAAGCTGCGCTTTTACTGCCGCAACAACTTTCGGGTGGCTATGACCCGTATTACAGACCGCGATGCCTGAACCAAAGTCGATATAACGCTTGCCTTCAACGTCCCAAATTTCGCCGTTGAGTGCACGCTCAACGTAAACTGGATACATGTTGCCTTGACCGCGGGCGATAACTTTGGTTTTTCTTGCTTGTAACGCTTGATTGCTCATTTTCTTTACCTAAATTGTGGTCACTGTGGCAGCTTGAGCCACAGCGACACTTATTATTTTTATTTTACGTATTAACCAATTGATAGAACTTGCGTTACTTATCAAGACCGCCCATGCAAAGGTATTTAATTTCTAAGTAATCATCTAGACCATACTTCGAACCTTCGCGGCCATTACCTGATTGCTTCATGCCACCAAATGGCGCTGCAGCATTAGAGATAATGCCTTCGTTAATGCCAACCATGCCGTAATCTAGGCCTTCAGCAACACGCCATACTCGACCAATGTCACGTGAGTAAAAATAAGCCGCTAAACCGTATTCGGTATCATTAGCCAGCGCGATAACTTCGTCTTCAGTTTCAAAGACAATGATCGGTGATACTGGACCAAAAATTTCATTACGCGCAATCGGCATATCATTGGTAACGTTGGTTAAAATAGTTGGCTGATAGAAATTTTCGCCAGCAGCATCGCGTTTACCACCAATAACCAAGGTCGCGCCTTGTGCAATAGAGTCGGCAACTAGTTTCTCAACATCAGCAACCGCTTTGCTCGAAATCATCGGGCCAATCGTAACGCCTGGTGTTAAACCATTACCGATAGTAAGCGCTGCCACTGCGGTGGTATATTTGTCGGTAAACTCAGCCAACACGCCGCTCTGAACAAAAATACGGTTGGTACAAACACAAGTTTGACCGGCATTACGATATTTAGAGGCAATTGCACCAGTAACCGCAGCGTCGATATCGGCGTCATTGAATACGATAAATGGCGCGTTGCCACCCAGTTCCATTGACACTTTTTTAACGCCAGCAGCACATTGGCTAATCAGTGATTTACCAACTGGCGTTGAGCCAGTAAAGGTAAACTTAGCAACTGCAGGGTGCTGAGTTAAGACTTCACCCATCGCACGGGCATTTTGACCAACAACAACGTTGAATACGCCGGCAGGAATGCCAGCGCGTTCAGCGAGTTCAGCCATCGCAAGTGCAGAAAGTGGTGTTTGTGTTGCTGGACGAACCACAAAAGTACAACCCGCGGCTAATGCGGCGGCCGCTTTACGGGCGATCATCGCATTAGGGAAATTCCATGGCGTAATTGAAGCAACTACACCGACCGGCTGTTTAATAACAACAATACGCTTGTCGCCAGAAGGTCCTGGCACGATGTCACCATAAACTCGCTTGCCTTCTTCAGCAAACCATTCGATAAATGCCGCGCCGTATGCGATTTCACCTTTGGCTTCAGCCAATGGTTTACCCTGTTCTAAGGTTAATATACGACCAAGATCATCTTGGTGCTGCATCATTAAGTTGAACCAATTACGTAATAAACCAGCACGTTCATTGGCCGATTTAGCCGACCAAGGTTTTAGCGCAGCACTGGCTGCTGCAACCGCTAGCTCAGTCTCTTCGACTCCGGCATCGCTCACTGTCGCGACTAGCTCACCATTGGCTGGATTTAATACCTCGATAGTCGATTCACTACTGTGCCAGCTACCGTTGATATATGAAAAATTTTTAATTAACTGACTGTCTTGTAAACCGTGCATATTTATCTCCGAAGTTAATTGCTTTAGCTATTGAATATTAAAATCAACTACGTTTAAATACTAAACATTAAACCTTTAGTTTGAGCGCGGTAAAACTTAATGAAAGATTCAATCATTCCTAAACCTGTTACCGAATACGATTTACGGCTATTGCGAATATTTTTATCAGTGGTTGAGCACGGTGGATTTTCAGCGGCCGAGAATGCGTTAGGCATTACTCGCTCGACTATTAGTGTGCATATGTCGAGCTTAGAAGCGCGGATGAATTTAAAATTATGCTTGCGGGGTCGCGGCGGGTTTTCATTAACCGAAGATGGCCAAGCTGTTTATCGCGCGGTACTTGAATTATTTGATTCCCTTAATGATTTTTCGCTATTAGTCGGGACTTTGGGCAAGGAACTTAGTGGTGAACTGGTGATTTTGTGCGCCGACCAGCTCGATAGTACCCGGCAAAAGAAGCTATCTGAGGTTATTGCGCAGATCCACGATAGCTCACCAAACTTACACATTGTATTAGACGGCGCACCAATTTCTACCATTGAAAAGTCCTTGCTCAAGGGCAAGGTCCATGCGGGTATTTCGCCACAATATCAACAAATAGAAGGCTTAAACTATACCCCGCTTTACACCGACTCAATTTATTTGTGCTGCGGCAAGCAACATCCACTATTTAATAAAGTTGATACCTTGATTACCGCTAATGATCTGGCGGTGATCCCTGCGATTCATCCAGGGTTAGATATTGATACTCAAGGCCGAGTACAGCTCAACAAACTTAATCTTTGCGCTAAGTCCTATCAATTTGATACCCGCAAAGCGATGATAATGTCAGGCCGTTATATTGGTTTTTTGCCGCAGAGTGTGATTCAGCAAGAACTAAATCACGGCGAGATCCGCATTATTCGACCCGGCGAGCTTACCTACCAGTTTGACTTATCATTAGTGACCAAGAAATCGCCGCGCGAAGTAAATAAAGTAAAATTGCTGACCGAAGTATTTAGCCGAGTATTTGAGCTACCCGACTAACCTTTTGGCATTGCGATAAACTTGCCCGAAGAAACTGTGGCTTAAACAGAAAACCCTGTACATAGTCAACATTGATCGATTTGGCGAAATCGAGATCGGCCTGAGTTTCAATGCCTTCTAAAATGATTTTTTTGCCCGAAGCTTGAGCGTAACCAACCATCATTTTAATCAATAACAAAAACTCAGGATCCTGCTTATTCAATACGACATAACGATCGAATTTCATAAAGTTGACCTCCTGCAACACCGAGGTTGAAATCATCGAGTGCTGATTAAAAATATCATCGAGTGCTGTTTTAATGTTATTAGACGCCATTAATTGAATCATTTTCATGCTCATGATCGCATCATTGACTTCTGAGTTTTCAATTAGCTCAATCACCAGATCATTATTTTTATGCTGTAAAAACAACTCAAGAAACGGATTAACCGCGGCATCAGCATGATTTAATGCGTCAGGACTCTCAACCGCAAAAAATGAATCTTGATCTAAATTAACGAATAATTTAGCGCCGATCGGCGCATGTTCTAATTGCAGTTTTTTTTGTGCTAGTTCAACTTCAAATAACGACAACGGATGATGGTGCAAAGCGCTGTAGACGAGATCAGGCGCTATCAGTTGGTCATTATGATCATAAAAGCGAGAAAGCGCTTCATAACCAAAAATAGCTAAATTATCGACCGCCACTATCGGCTGATACTCAACACCATAGCGCTGATTTTGAATTAAAAACAACAATAACTGAGGCGAGACATTGTGACAATGTTGACTCACGAAAACCATCCTAATAATAAAGCATTAACACAGCGCTATTATCGCAGCTGTCTAATATAAAAGTATTACGCATGCTACCACCAAACGATAACAATTCTCAATACACCAAAAGTAAATAACCGAGCTTTAGCCACAAAAATAGCCTCATCCTCAACTGGCAATACCAGTTAAACTTTCGAACTATTTCGGTTATGCTGTCATAATAACGACTAGCGCGCTGACAGCAGCCGCCCCAATAAGGTAATGCCCAAATCATGACATCTGCATCTGTTAAGCCGCTGCCCATTCTATACAGCTTTCGACGCTGCCCTTATGCGATGCGCGCCAGAATGGGGCTATTACTAATGCAACGCCAAGTTGAATTACGTGAAGTGGTTTTAAAGGATAAACCCGAGTCGCTACTGAGTTATTCGCCCAAAGGCACAGTGCCGGTGCTAGTACTTCCTAACGGCCAAGTTATTGAGCAAAGCCTTGAAATAATCGACTGGGCTGTAGCAACTAACGACACACCTCTCAAACCACCGTCGTCAATAGAGGCACAATTAATTGCCACTAATGATAATGAATTTAAAAGCGCGCTTGACCGTTACAAATACTACGATCGCTTCCCTGAACATAACCAACAATATTACCGTGACCAGGGGCTTGTTTTTTTATCTCAACTTGAGCAACAGCTTAGCGGTCAATTGTATTTATATGGTGACGAAATTAGTTATAGTGATATCGCTATTTTCCCCTTTGTCAGACAGTTTGCCCATGTCGACCTAGCGTGGTTTGAACAAGTCGACTATCCCCAGCTTAAACGTTGGCTTAGCAGTTTATTAACCAGTCAACACTTCATGACCACCATGACCAAGTTTAAGCAGTGGCAACCAGACAGTCCGGTTGTAAGCTTTGGCGCAACTAGTGAGGAGTTATTATGATTTGCATCGGTCATCGCGGGGCCAGAGGCCACGCCCCTGAAAATACCCTCGCCGCTATTGCTATTGGCATTGAACAAGGCGCTCAGTGGATCGAAATTGATGTGCGTGCGCACGAGGGCGAGCTACTGGTTATTCATGACAACGAGTTAGACCGAACAACTAATGGCCACGGCGCGCTAACTCAGTATTCTCTAACACAGCTACGCCAACTCGACGCCGGTGACGGTCAGAAGATCCCCTTGTTATCTGAGGTACTGGCCTTAGTTAACCGCCGCGCGATCGTTAACATTGAACTGAAAGACAGTGCCAGTGCCGCGCTAGTTTTAGCCTTAATCAAACAACACCTAAGCAAGGGCTGGCACTGTGACGATTTTGTGGTTTCTAGTTTCTTCCATCACGATTTACAGTGGCTAAAAGGCCAGTTTCCGGCGCTAAAAATTGCAGCATTAAGCGCTAGTGTTGGGCTAGATTATGCAAAATTCGCCCAACAGCTCGACGCGTGGTCAATTAACCTTAATGTTGAATCTCTCAATCAAGCGATTATTGATGACGCCCACCAGCGTGGGCTCAAAGTGTTGGTTTATACCGTCAATAAACCCTCGAAATTTCAACAATTGTTACACATGGGCATCGATGGCATTTTTACCGACTACCCACTCGAGTTTAATCAGTGGCTGACAGAACAAGAGAAACAGTAGCAGCCAGCCACAACGGCTTATTTTTTCTTAAAGCGGTTACGATAACCATCGACACTATAAACAACCAATGCTAACCAAATAAAGCCAAAGGTCAGCCCTTTTTCTGGCTCGAAAGATTCTCCATAAACAAACACCGCCATCGACAACATTAAAGTTGGGCCAATGTACTGAATAAACCCTAAGGTCGACAGCGGAATTCTAATCGCCGCGGCAGAAAAAGCCAGCAATGGTAAAGTTGTGACCACACCCGCAGCCAATAGCAGTAAACTTAACGATAAATCAGCATTGATAAAATCGAATGACGGCAAGTCGACCAACAAGACATAAAACAGCGCCACCGGCAGTAAGAACATCGTTTCAACAAACAAACCACTAATGGCATCGACATTCACTTTTTTACGCAAGACCCCGTAACAACTAAAGGTACTGGCCAACGCGACAGAGACCCAAGGTATGGCACCAAACGCTATTAATTCCACTAAAACACCAGCTAGCGCTAGCGCCACGGCGAACCATTGCGCTCGACGAAGTTTTTCACTAAAAAACACGGTGCCTAATACGACATTAAACAGCGGATTAATGTAATAACCGAGCGAGGCATCCATTAAGCGATCATTGGTGATCGCCCAAATAAATATAAGCCAGTTAACGGCAATTATCACTGATGAAAGCAGCAACACAGGGACCTTTTTTCGCTGCCTAAACACGTGCTGAACGCGATGCCAGCCGGCTGTTAGTGTAATAATCCCAAACAGAAATGCAAATGACCAAATCACGCGGTGAGTCAATATTTCAAGCGCTGAAACCTGTGCGACCCACTTGAAATAGACTGGTGCCACGCCCCACATTATATATGCAGCAATGGCAAACATCAGTCCTTGCTTATAGCTTTTCTCTAACACCTTTTTGTACCTGCTCAAAAAATAAAAACATATCTTATACTAATTAAAAAAATTTGGTCAGCAGAAGATCTTATTCGTTTTAATATTATTAATAACCATCTAATATTAAACAATAATAACGAGATAAGTTTGGAGTGAAAAAGGCGTAAACAATCAAATCACACTCCAATGTACTCGTGATTAATCGGCCAATTTCAACCTGTGAGTGGCTTGTTATTACTGAACAAAAAATTAAATCATTGAGATGATTATTTGATTAACATCCGATAAATATACCTAATTGAAACAGCAATAGCAGTAACAACAAGACTGTAAATACAACCATAAAGCTCGGCACATGTGGGTGAGACTGGGTCACTAACGTTATTAATAATCCGACCAATATCGAAAACTTCCATTAATAATCAAACAAATCTCACAAGCTATTGTTAGTACATAAATTTAATCTTAAAAAATAAAGATCACACTTAAGATTTTAGGCTAAATAAATCGACGAGAACCCCAAGTTACGTACAAATACTACACAATTCAGCGTAAAAACACGGGTTGTCTCATAAATTTCTACAATCGAGTGTGACATCATGGTATTAATACCAATCTCATTGATTAAGCTATCGCCAATTTTGTGCAATCTGCGGTATGCCGTGCAGCGAGTAAATGTCTAAAAACTATAAACTAACATTTTGAATCAATGTCTTAAATGATATTGAACGCAGTAGGATGTAATGTGGATCAGGTAATAACAACTCAGCTTGAAAATGAACTTTGTAATAAAAAATTCGATTATGCCAGTAGCAATTATAACCCAGCCATATTAGCAGAATTTAACACCTGCACTTTTGCGCAGCACCATACGTCGGCGCTGGTCGTATTTCCAAAGTCAGTAGAAGATTTACAATGGTTTATCAGCACCATTAACCAACTAAATAGTGATGGCGCTACATTTAAGGTATACACAGTATCGTCTGGTCAAAACTGGGGCTACGGCTCGGCGACCCCGACTTGTGAACAAGCCATTTTACTTTGTTTAAAACACTTCAATGCCGCGCCTCAATGGTTAACTAACTCTTTAGATACTACGATCCCTTACGGTAAAAAGTTAGGTATTCTAAAAATTGATGCCGGTGTAACTCAGCAGCAACTTTATGATTTTTTACAAGCCGAGGGTGGCGATTTTTGGATGGATGCAACGGGTTCATCCCCTAGCTGCAGTGTATTGGCAAATAGTATTGAAAGAGGCTTTGGCCACACCAGTTATGGTGACCATTTTGATCATATAAGTGGCATGGTCGTGGTGCTGGCCGATGGTTCTCTAGTAAAAACTGGTCATGCTGGTTGCAACAATTCTGCGAATATTGGCGTGCATAAACATGGCTTGGGACCATATTTAGATGGTATTTTTAGCCAGTCTAATATGGGCATAGTCACCGCGATTTATTTGCGGGTAATGCCAGCAAAAAAATATCTTTATAACTTTTTTATTAAGTTAAAAAGCGATCAGGATTTTAGCCAAGCTATTGAACAACTTAGGCCATTAAAGTTAAATGGTACCTTAAACAGTCAAATACATTGCGCTAATGCCCATAAGGGTATTCAAGCGGTGATGCGTTATCCCTATAAAGAAACGGATGGCGTGACGCCATTACCTGAAAATATTGCCGCTAAGATCATTAAACAAAACGATATTAGCCATTGGACTATTTCAGGGGCCATTTATGGTAATTCATGGCTAGACACAGTTGCTTCTCGCCGAGCATTACGAAAAGCATTAACCGGCATTGAGTGTAAAAAAATAATTCTGTCAGACAGAGCCGCTGCTGTCGTCAAAAAAACCATTGCCAGTGATGCAATCGGTTTTATATTTCCGCAGTTACAACGAAAGTTATTACCGCAGCTAAATATATTCAGTGCTTTGATTGATCTTAAAAAAGGTAAACCAACAGACTTTTTCATTAAAAGTGTCTATTGGCGTAAAAAACAATTAAATCAATCGTTAAAACACCCAGACAAAGATCGTGTTGGCTTAATCTGGCTAGCGCCAATCGGCCCTATGACCAAAGAAACGGTGCAATACTTTAACGCGATTACCAAAGAAACGTTTAAGAAATATGATTTTGAGCCTGCTATATCAATAACCTTACTCAACGAACGTGCGGTCGACTGTGTTATTTCAATAGTATTTGACCGAGAGGTTGAGGCCGATAATCTAAAAGCGCTGCAATGCCATGATGAATTATTAGCGGCCTTCAATAAAATGGGCTTTTCAACCTATCGCTCTTCGATACGTGCGATGAGTAACGACGGGCTAAATTTTAGCGATGCGCTAACAAAGCTGCACCGCAGTATAAAAAAAGGCGTCGACCCGCAAGGTTTGTTATCACCAGGGCACTACACTCAATAATTACCACTCGAATAGCCGGGGCGAATGCCGCTCCGGTGACACATTAGCAACCAGAGCAAACCAATGAAGGTTGTGTTGCCGCTGTTTCTAGTTAGGCGGTTAAAGCATTTTTTGCCAAAATAACGCTTTTCCCATTTCAGGACTTAACTCATAGCCATCAAACCCAAATTTCAGGTACGATTGCTGCGCGATTTCATTGCCAGATAAAACTTCTAGGGTAATTTTACAGCAACCTTTAGCTTGCGCCTGCTCTTCAACTTTATCCAACATTAACTGGCTAATACCGAGTCCCCTAAACTCACTGACTACCACGAGATCGTGAATGTTAACCAATGGCTGACATTTAAAGGTTGAGAACGCCTCAAAACAATTAACTAAGCCAGCAGGTTTACCATCAACATAACAAATCACGCTAAATGCATGCGGCACTTTTGCTAGCTCTTTGGCTAAGTTTTGTTGGGTATAATCCGATAACGCAGCGCCACCTCCCATTGGGTCTTGTGCATAATTATTTAACAAATAACTAAGCTCATGCGCCTGTTGCTCATTTAAGTAATCTATTACTTTCGCTTCAATTTTCATCAATACTCCGAATTTGAATATACGGCCACTTTCGGCTGGTTAAAGCAATGCTCAATGATTTTAATAAAATAGCCACTGCCGATTTCAATTAACTGATCGGGAAAGTCATAGTCAGGATTATGTAATGCTGGGGTATTCTCACCAGCGCCTAAACCAAATAACGCGCCGCGGTATAAACGGGTGAACTGACCAAAATCTTCTGACCAGCGAAACGGTTCTGGCGCAATCCGCACTGGCTCATCTTTTAGCGCAGCGCTAATAATATTCACCGCCTGCTCATCATTAACAGTGGCGTCAAACACATCTTCATATTCAATCGCATAGCTTAGCTGATGCGCTGTGGCGACTACTGCCACTTCGTTACTGACAAGTTCGACTAAACGCTCCATTTCATCATTCGACTCACTGCGCAAGGTAACATAAATTTCACCGTCGGCCGGCGCGGTGCCAAAGGCTTTTTCGCCGAGTTTAACCCCGACTACCGTCGCAAAGGTAAACGCGCTCTTGCTGTCGATTAACTGCGGCAATTGCTCAAATAACGGCAGTAACTGATGTACGGCCTTAAGCGGGCTAATGCCGGTTTCTGGTTGCGCGGCGTGGGCGGTTTTTCCGGTTAAACGGATAATCACGCCACGTGAGGCACAACACATAGTGCCTTGTTTGACAATAACTTCACCCAGTGGGAATTTTGGCACATTATGCAAGGCGAACACAAAGTCGGGCTTAAACTGCTGCGATAGTTGGTCTGCTAGCATTGCCTTGGCACCAGCGCCAGTTTCTTCTGCGGGTTGAAACATTAAAACAACTTGGCCAGTCTTTGGTCGGTTACTGGCATAATGTTGCGCGACTGCCGCCAATATCGCCATATGGCCATCGTGACCACATTTGTGAGAAACCCCAGCGACCACCGAGCGATAATCAAAGGCATTGGTTTCACTAATCGGTAACGCGTCTAGCTCACACCTTAACATCACAGTGCGCCCCGTCGACGCATCACCAAAACAAACCGCGACCCCAGTGCCGCCAATGCCAGTCACTACGTTGTCTGGTGACAACGGTGATAAATATTCCACTAAACGTGCAGCGGTATCAACCTCAACGTTCGCAAGTTCAGGGTGCTGGTGTAGCCGGTGCCTAAAGGCGATGCAATTCATATTTGTCTCCGTCTCAAATGCCAATTTTTATGCTTTTTAATCTTGGCCTTTTTATAGTATTTAATTTCGTTTACAGAGTGCCGACACTACCCCGCACCCGTCACTTTTACTACAAGCTGGCGCACATAACAATAAGCCGAAAAATTAAACTGACCCGTACAAATATATCTGCCTTTTATCGCGGTCACAAATTGCGACTAATTACTCAAATGCGCTAATTAACTAAAGACTATCGCGCTTAAAAAGCCGATAATTGCCCCAATTATTCAATTCGCCAGTTTTAAAATCGTGCGAGCTTATATTTGTCTGTTTTATGACGGGTAATGCTCAAGCATTTCGATTTTATTGATGTGATCACTGTGGAACCCATGCAATGGAAATTAAAGTAGATTTTCTCGACAACCTTAGACTTGAAGCCAAGTTTGACGATTTTTCGGTTATTGCCGATCAGCCTATTCGCTACAAAGGCGACGGCTCAGCGCCTAGCCCGTTCGACTATTTTTTAGCGTCATCGGCGCTATGTGCGGCCTATTTTATGAAGGTTTACTGTGTCTCTCGTGATATCCCGACCGAGGGTATTCGACTATCGCAAAATAATATTGTAGATCCTGAAGATCGTTACAACCAAATATTCCAAATTCAAGTCGAGCTGCCAGACACTATTTCTGATCGCGATCGTCAGGGCATTTTACGTTCTATCGACCGTTGTACGGTTAAAAAAGTGGTGCAAACACAGCCTGAGTTCAAAATTGAAACGGTCGAAAATCTTGATGCCGACGCCCAAGCAATGTTAATGGGCCCGGTAACGGATGCTGGCGAGTCGTTTATTTTAGGTAAAGATTTACCGCTTGAACAAACCATTGCCAACATGACCGAGATTTTAGCCGAGCTGGGCATGAAAATTGAGATTTCATCGTGGCGTAACATTGTGCCAAACGTTTGGTCATTACACATTCGCGATTCAGCGTCACAAATGTGTTTTACCAACGGCAAAGGCGCAACCAAAGAAAGTGCATTATGTTCAGCTTTGGGTGAGTTTATTGAGCGTTTAAACTGTAACTTCTTTTATAACGACCAATTTCTTGGTCTTGAGATTGCCAACAGTGAGTTTGTGCACTACCCCAATGAAAAGTGGTTTAAGCTAGAGCAAGACGACAGCCTGCCTGTTGGGATTTTAGACCCATATTGTCGCGAAATTTACGACGCCGAAGGCGAGCTACGTGGCTCACACCTGATTGACACTAACTCAGGCAATCGTGAGCGTGGCATTTGTTCAATTCCTTACGTGCGCCAGTCTGATGGTGAAACGGTTTATTTCCCGTCGAACTTAATCGAAAACTTATTCTTAAGTAACGGCATGAGTGCTGGTAACAATATTGAAGAAGCGAAGGTTCAGTGTTTATCTGAAATTTTCGAACGTGCGGTTAAGCGCCAAATCATTGAGCAAGAAATTATCCTGCCTGATGTGCCTCAATCTGTTATTGACCAGTACCCTAGCATTGTCGCGGGCATCAACGCCCTTGAAGCCCAAGGTTTCCCTATTGTCGTTAAAGATGCATCATTGGGCGGTCAATTCCCAGTAATGTGCGTGACCTTAATGAACCCTAAAACTGGCGGTGTGTTTGCGTCGTTTGGTGCTCACCCAAGTTTTGAAGCGGCGCTAGAACGAAGCCTAACTGAGTTATTGCAAGGACGTAGCTTTGAAGGCTTAAATGATGTGCCACCGCCAACGTTTAATAGCATGGCAGTGTCTGAGCCAGAAAACTTCGTTGAACACTTTATTGATTCAACTGGCATTATTTCGTGGCGCTTCTTTGGTGCCAACCACGATTATGATTTCTGTGAATGGGATTTCTCGGGCACTAACGCTCAAGAAAGCGCGACCTTATTTGGGCTGCTAGAAACCTTAGGCAAAGAGGTTTACGTGGCAGAGTTTTCTGACATTGGCAGCGCTTGTCGTATCTTGGTCCCTGATTATTCAGAAGTGTATCCGGTTGATGATCTTATCTTTGATAATACCAATAAGGCACTTGATTACCGTGAAGACATTTTGAATCTTCACTCGTTAAGTGATGATGCACTAGTGAGCTTGGTTGAGCGTTTAGAAGAAAGTCAGTTAGATAACCAAACCGATATCCCGACCCTAATTGGCATTGTATTTGACGAAAATACCGTGTGGGGACAGCTCACCATTATTGAGCTTAAGATCTTAATCTATTTAGCGCTAGGCGAATTAGACGAGGCGATTGAACTGGTTGAGTCATTCCTGCAATACAATGATAATACGGTTGAGCGCGGTCTGTTTTATCAAGCGTTGCACGCGGTGCTAGAAATCACCTTAGACGACGAACTAGAACTGGCTGATTACATCAAGAACTTCAGTCGGATGTTTGGCAACGACACCATGGCCGAAGTAGTTGGCACGGTAACTGGCGACGTTAAATTCCCCGGCCTGACCAAAACCAGCATGAAGTTAGAAGGGCTAGACAAGCACTTGCGGTTAATTGAAAGTTATACCAAGCTACACCAAGCTCGCGCCGCGAAAGCACAGCGCTAGTTTAACCGTAAATCAAGGGTTACCGAACTCGGTAACTCTTGATTTAGCCCTTGCTCTGCTGTTGGGTGTTAACACGCTCCCCTGCTGACATTAATGCCATTTCACTGGCAATGCTGGTCATCGAAATTCCCTCAATCAGTTGATTTCCGCCTTTAAGGCAAATAACTATTTCAGCCACAGGTAAAGCTGGCAACCCCTCAACCGGCACCGGATTAACCAAGTCAGCTGGCGCGGCATGCGCAGCCATTACACTAATTGCACAATTTCGGCGGACTAATTCAATCAATAAACCGCAGTTGCTCGCGTCACAAATTAAGTCGTAGCTGATCCCTGACTTTTCTAAACCATCAATCACCGAACGATGAAATTTACAGCCGGGCTCTAATAAGGCCAATGGCAACGGCCGCTGCGAGAATAACGCCGGATCATTAGATAACCACACTCCTTGCTCTTGCCGTAAAAGCACACCTTCGGTGCTGCCTTCTGGTCGCGTCAAAATAGTGATGTCGAGCTCACCTTGGTCTAAGTGCTGGCGTAATACCTGCGAGTTGGCGCAAATAGAGCTGATGTGGACGCCGGGAATTTTTCGGCGTAATACCTCGATTAAATCAGGCAATAAACTATGCGAAAAATCATCAGGACAGCCAATACTAATATGGCGAGCTTGCGATCGATTAAGGATGTTGTCCATTGCTTCGTCATGCAATGTCAGTAATTTTCTCGCATACGGAACCAGCGCCTTGCCATCTAAACTTAAGGTTAATGTTCGGGCATTGCGGTGAAATAATTTTCGCTCAAGTTGTGCTTCCAAGCGCTTAATCTGCATGCTAATGGCAGATTGGCTGCGATATATTTGCCCGGCAGTGCGGGTAAAACTGCCATTATCAACAACAGCAACAAAGGTTCTGAGTAATTCTATATCCATGTTTTTCATAATCAGCGGCTTTAGCTTAATCGCAACATAACAGCTTAAGCCGAGTAAAGTTAAATTTTTTTTACCAAATAAATTGATGACTGCCATCAGGATTATTGGTTAGACGGTCACCCGCATTAATCATATGCTGGCAGCAGCTCTAGATATTTAACACTAATTGATATGACACTAATTGGCATAACTTTAATCTGTATAACTCTAATTGGTATAACAAGGAAACAAGATGCAATTAATTATTGGTAACAAAAACTATTCATCGTGGTCACTGCGACCTTGGTTATTAATGCAATATTTTTCAGTCGAATTTAGCGAACAACAAATTTGGCTGTTTAGTGACGAAATGGCGGCACAAATGCAGCAACACGCACCGAATTTAAAAGTGCCAGTGCTGCAAGACAACCAAATAACAATATGGGATTCGTTGGCTATTTGTGAATACATTAACGAGCAGTATTTGGCCGGTAAAGCTTGGCCGCAAGATACGGCACAGCGAGCAATGGCTCGTTCAATTTGCGCTGAAATGCACGCTGGATTCTTCGCTATTAGAGCTCAAATGCCAATGAATTGTCGCCGAGCACCAAGCGAAATTGAAATATCCAAGCAAGCTCAGCACGAGGTACAACGGGTCATTGAAATTTTTGAGCAATGCCTAGCAACCAATACTGAATCAGATAGCTTTTTGTTTGGCGAGTTTTCGATAGCCGACGCATTTTATATGCCGATTGTTTGTCGTTTTAGCAGCTACCAAACAGCGGTCGGGCCACGCGTTAAGCAATATTTCAGCAAGATGTTAGCGCTCGAGGCTTATCAAACGTGGCTCAAACAGGCAACGGCTGAAACAGCTGTCATTAGTGCAGCAGAAGTATAGTCGTCGGTTTTGAGGGGCCATTGAGATTATGCCTCATGGCCGGGCCCAAACATAATAATCGCCATGCCACTAAGCGCAACCAAGCTGCCAACGATATCCCAAATGGTCGGGGTTATACCGTCAACCAGCCATAGCCATATAATGGCGACAAAGATATAAACCCCGCCATAAGCGGCATAAACTCGACCTGCCGCGCTCGGGTGCAATGACAACAACCAAGCAAACAGCGCAAGGCTGAGCGCGGCAGGAATTAACAGTAAAATGCTTTTATCTTGTTTGAGCCACAAATACGGCAAATAACAACCCACGATCTCTGCTACTGCCGTGATCATAAACAAGCCAATTATTTTTAACTCTGGCATCGGTTAACCGCCAAGCCCCGGTGGCAAGATATCAAACTTAGGTACTCCCTGGGGAAACGTCGCCCAGGTCGGAGCCGACGCGGTATAAATAGCCATGCTAGGCGTGAATGTTTGATCACTTTTAATCGTCGACACCGCCACTGAATAGAAATTACCAACCGTGACATCGACACAAACCGTAGTGCCACAATTACTGCAAAACAAATGGTTTAAATCTTGGCCCGAATCACCCTCGCGGGTAAAGCTTGTGACATTTGTTTGGTTGAGGCTTAATTTATCTTTATCGACCCACAACCCAAACCACTTGTCCGATCCAGTATGTATTTGGCATTGCTTGCAATAACAAAAAACTGCCTTAATTTCTTCACATTCAAGCGAATAAGTGACCGCTCCGCAGCCACAGCTACCGTTTAATTTATGCATTAGTTAACTCCATTAATCTAGATTGTTAGCACTTTAATAGCGCTATTTTAGCAATTGAAATGACTTTAGGTGCTGCTCTTTACCATTAATAATCAGCGCCAGTTGATGCAGCCCCGGATGAAAAACTCGGGTCGTTATCAACTTAAAACTTTGCTTGCGCTCAAAGTCATAATTTTGATTAGCGGCCAGCTCTCGCTCGCTAATTTTGAATACCTTGCGGCTAAGCTCACCATTTTTTTTCTGATAATACAGCCCATATTCTAGCCGAACCATTTGGTTTTTATTGGCGGTATTAGTCAATGAAAATGAAAATTCCAAATGACTACCAATTTTGACCTCTGGCGTTTTAATCTCGAAGTTGCTCAGCCCAACATAACGGCTATCAAAACCAAACAGCGTCAGTATTTCACTATTGCCTTGTTTTAATAAGGTGCGGCAGCCGTGTTTTACTAACCAGTCTGTTTCTTTGTCATGACCTAACCAAGATTTCGCCAATCCAATCACCACATCGGGATTGTCTTTAGCGATGTCATTAAGGTTATTAGCCACGCTGCGCCTGACGCTTTCATACGGATCTTGTTTAAGCTGATCAAAAATTGCCAGCAGTGGCGTTGGATCTTGTTTTAAACTCGGCAACGCCATCGCCCAAGGTAACCTTGGTCTAGCCCCTTCACTGGCCAAGCGCCTCACTCGACGATCATGATGGCTCGACCATAGCAGCATTTGTTGTAACATTTTGGCTTGGTATTTTACAATGAACGGCCTAACCGCAAATTCACAACTGGTATACTGAGTAATAAATTCAAACGCTGCGACTGAATTTTCGTAATCATCGAGGCCATACATCGCGACGTACTCGGGAAAAAACATAAATTCGATACTGTCTTCATAAATATCATTGCGGCGTAAGTTATCAATAATCTGTTTGATAACGGCCACTGCTGGCGCAAACTCCTTGGGTAAAAAATGATGCAGCACCTTAGCCGTATGGTTCATCCGGGCTTTTAATTCATAGTGCTCAAATTCAGCGCAAAAGATTAATGATTTAAACTGTGCCGGATCAAACGTTGTGATCGTCTGGCTTAATACCTGACTAAAACTGTCGTAAAACGATGTGTTATAAATATCTTTAAATAAACCACTCATAAACTCGATTCTGCCTTGCGCTGCTCCCAAAGCATAAATTTAAATAATTTTCACCACCACTGCAACCTCAGCCACTAAAAGATCGGCTTAAATATTGACAACTTATTAATTCAGCCTATCATTGACTATTCGTCACTGACGGAACGTCACTTTAAATATGGTAAAAATATAACATGGCTCCAAGAGTTTTAGATCAACAAGCATTGCAAGCACGCGAACAACAGATTATTGAGGCAGCCATTGCGCTCATTGAACGCCATGGCATCGAAAACTTAACGATCGATAAAGTGGTGGCCAAGGTGCCCTTTTCTAAAGGCACAGTCTATAAACACTTTGTTGGCAAGGAAGATTTGTTGTTAGCAATTAGTAATCATGCGATGTTAATTTTAACTGAGCTATTTTTACAGGCTGCGAGCCATCAGGTATGCACTCGTGAGCGGATGTTATTAATCAATTTTGCCTATTTGATCTTTGCGATATTACAGCCGTCATTATTTCAAACCGCATTGTGCGCTAAGGCACCCACGGTTTATGAAAAATGTAGCGCGCAGCGCCTAGCTGAACAAGAACAGCTCGAGCAGCAATTAATGGGCACTATTTATAACGTTATCGAAGAAGCAGTAGCAAAGGGTAACCTAACTTTGCCGAGTTACATGGATATTCAGCAATTGTGTTTTGCAGCATGGTCAATGTCATTTGGCACCATTACCTTGTTATCAAGCCAAGTGGAACAATGCGGCGGCCGCAACAATTTAGTGGTCGAGCGTGAACTGTTTAATCAAAGCAATTTATTTTTTGATGGCCTTAAGTGGCAGCCATTAAGTGAAGATAAAGATTATCGAACGGCGCTTAAGCAATCTTTAGAACAGGTATTTAGTAACGAGCTGGCGCTCATGCGTAACAATGGACGTGAGTTTACTTTTTAAACCAACATGAGTAAAAAATTGATCCGGTGCTTGCACCGTATTTTTTAATACAAATGATGACGATTCGTCACAATGGGAACTATGATGAAAAGCAGATTATATGGCTTGGTCGGTAAATATCCAATTTGGGTAATTCTGGTATGCATAAGCTTGGTAGTGCTAGCAGGTGCTGGCGCGCAAAAACTCGTATTCAAAAATGATTATCGGGTGTTTTTTAGTGACGAGAACCCACAATTAGTGGCGTTTGAGTCAATGCAAAAGATTTACAACAAAAATGATAACGTCGCATTTGTAGTGGTTCCTAAAGATGGCAACGTCTTTACTCGCGAGCACCTAAGTGCGATTAAAACGCTCACTAAGAAAAGCTGGCAAGTGCCTTTTTCTAGTCGAGTCGACTCAGTCACTAATTTTCAATACAGTTTTGCCGAAGAAGACGACATGATCGTTGAAGATTTGGTGATGTCGACCAAAAACCTCTCGGCTGAAGACTTGCAACGCATTAAACAAATCGCGGTCAGCGAGCCCAACCTAGTCAACAAAATTATTTCTAAAACTGGCCACCTTTCAGTGGTCAATGTCACCGTGCAACTGCCCGGTCTTGATCCGACCGTCGAAGTGCCACAGGTTGCGGCCTACGTCCGAACGTTACGACAAGAGTTTTTAACCGCTAATCCTGGTACTGAAATCTATTTGTCTGGCATGGTCATGATGGACACTTCCTTTAGTGAAGCTGCCATAAACGACAGCGCCACCTTAATCCCATTGATGTTTTTAGTGGTTATTATCACCATAGGTTTATTGTTAAGGACCATTACTGGCACAGTGGCTACTGTGGTGGTGATCATTAGCAGTATCGTCGGCACAATGGGACTTGCGGGCTGGTTAGGCTTTTATTTAACCGGACCATCTTCGTCGGCACCCACCATGATCTTAACGCTGGCTGTCGCCGATTGTATTCATATATTAACCTCGATGTTTTATGAAATGCGCCAAGGTGCCGACAAACGTCAGGCGATTGAAAGAAGTATTAAGCTCAACTTACAACCGATATTTTTAACCAGTATTACCACCGCCATTGGTTTTTTAAGCATGAACTTTTCGGACTCGCCACCGTTTCAAGATCTCGGTAACTTAGTCGCTATTGGCGTAATGCTGGCCTTTGTATTTTCAGTTACCTTGTTTCCGGCGCTATTAACTGTCTTGCCGATTAAGGTCAAACCACAGGTTGCTGGGCGCAAAGACGTGATGGCGCGCCTCGCCGACTTTGTGATTAAGCAACGTAAGTTATTGCTGCCGATAACCAGTGTTTTCATTATCGCGGCCACGTTATTTATTCCAAAAAATGAACTCAATGATGACTTTGTCAAATATTTTGATCACACAGTGCCATACCGCGTCGCAACCGATTACATGCAGGAAAACCTGTCCGGCATGATGCAGCTACAAATTTCAATTAAAAGCGGCCAAACCAGTGGCGTTAATAATCCTCAATACTTAGTCGCGGTTTCACAATTTAGCGACTGGTTACGCCAGCTGCCGCAAACCGACCATGTCAGCACGATTACCGATACCTTAAAACGCCTCAACAAAAACATGCACGGTGACGATCCAAGTTGGTATAAATTACCCGACAGCCAAGAGATGTCGGCGCAGTATCTCTTGTTATTTGAGATGTCACTGCCCTATGGCCTAGATCTAAATAACCAACTCGATGTCGATAAATCGTCAACCCGCATCGTCGCAACCTTTGAGAATATGACCAGCACTGAATTAATCGCGATTGAAAGTCAGGTTATTGGATGGTTTGAGCAGCACGCACCGCAATATCAAATTGATCTTGCCAGCCCCAGCCTAATGTTTGCCCATATTGGTCAGCGTAATATTACCAGCATGTTAGCTGGCACAAGCCTGGCCTTAATTCTCATTTCAGTGATGTTAGGTTTCGCGCTGAAAAGTTGGCGCTATGGCTTGCTCAGCCTGTTACCTAATATAGTGCCGGCTGCGATAGGCTTTGGCTTGTGGGGACTGTACGACGGTCAAGTAGGCTTGGGTTTATCGGTCGTCATTGGCATGACATTAGGCATTGTGGTTGACGATACGGTCCATTTTTTAAGTAAATACTTACACGCCAAACGGGAAAAAAGTGCCACCACGGTTGAGGCGGTTCATTACGCGTTTGATAACGTTGGCCGCGCCCTGTGGATCACCACCTTTGTGTTAGTTGCAGGTTTCACCGTGCTAGCGCAGTCATCGTTTAAACTCAACGGCGATATGGGCACACTGACCGCCACCACTATTTTCATTGCCCTGGTGGTTGATTTCTTATTCTTACCACCGCTGTTAATGCTGGTCGACAAGGCAAAAAATAAGCAATCAGCCCCGTCTGTTTCGCCACAATTGACAGACGATAACGACATCAATAGCAGTCAAATAACCGCTAAATAGTTAACTTAGTTGGCCACCCGCTTATTGGGTGGCCAGCCAACACTGGAGAATTGCAATGTTAAAAAAATCACTTAGCGCCTTAGTTATTACCACGGCACTGACGTTAGTAAGTACGCTAGCAGCCGCGCAGACCGCACAAGAAAAAGGCCTTGCCATTTCACAACAAGTTAAGAAAAATGATTTGGGCTGGACCGACTCTACCGCTGACATGTTAATGATTTTACGTAATAAACATGGCCAAGAAAGCATCCGTGACATTAAGATAAAGTCATTAGAGCAGCTTAACGATGGCGATAAAAGCCTGACGATTTTTAATAAACCGCGTGATGTCAAAGGCACCGCTTTTTTAAGTTTTTCTCACCCTCGAGCCAACGACGATCAGTGGTTGTATTTACCGGCGCTAAAACGGGTTAAACGAATTTCTTCGCGCAATAAATCTGGTCCTTTTATGGGGTCAGAGTTTTCATTTGAAGATCTTAGCTCATTTGAAGTGGAAAAATACCATTACAAATATCTGGCCGACGAATCGCTTAACGGCCTCGCAAGCTTTAAAGTTGAGCAATACCCGCAAGATGAAAACTCGGGTTATACCAAACGCATCGTGTGGATTGATCAACTTGAATTTCGGATCCTAAAAATAGACTTTTACGATCGAAAAAACTCGTTATTAAAAACACTAAACTATGTCAATTATCAGCAGTATTTAGCCCAATACTGGCGCGCTGACAGCATGATAATGGTTAATCATCAAACCGGTAAAAGCACCGAATTACAATGGAGTAATTATGCCTTTAAAACCGGACTCAGCGACAGTGACTTTAACCGCAACTCATTAAAAAGAGCCCGTTAATGGCTAACACCACAATGTTGTTCACCGCGGCTTTGCTGTTAACAACAAATAGCTGTGCCAACCACTTAGAGTTTTCGGGTAAGGTGGGCGTCGAGCAACGCTATTTTCAGCACACAGGTTTATACCCAGCTCAGCTGAGCCACTCTCAAACATCAGCCATTATCGAACCCGAATTTTATTGGGGCAGTGCCAGTGGCGATGACAGCGTGATCTTTAAACCATTTTACCGACTAGACTCGCAAGATGATCGACGCAGTCACTTTGATATTAGAGAGTTAGCCTATGTGCATGCTAGCAATGACTGGGAGCTTAGAGTTGGGATCCGTAAAGAGTTTTGGGGCGTTACCGAATTTCAACATTTAGTTGATGTCATCAACCAAACCGATGCTGTTGAAGACATCGATGGCGAAGACAAGCTCGGCCAACAAATGATTAACCTTTCTTTGGTTAATGACTGGGGCATTGTCGATTTATTTATTCTGCCAGGTTTTAGAGAGCGTCAATTTGTTGGACAAAACGCGCGTCTGCGCGCTGCACTGCCAATAGATAATGACCACATAACTTATCAATCGAAAGATCAAGAGCGCCATGTCGATTACGCCGTGCGTTGGGCCCATAGCTTAGGCGAGTTCGATTTAGGGGCCTATTGGTTTAAAGGCACCAATAGACAACCTGAACTTATCGCGGTGTCGAGCAGCGACGGTTTAGTTTTACGCCAATATTACCAACAGATGGATCAATTAGGCGTCGATGTTCAGGCAACCACGGGTGATTTCTTGTGGAAGTTTGAGAGCATTTATCGTCACACCGACCAACAAAGTTACTGGGCCAGCCAAGCGGGTTTTGAATATAGCTATTACGGCATTTTCGACAGCAGTATTGATTTAGGCTTGCTACTGGAACATGCGTGGGACTCACGAGGGGAAGGCGACCTAGTGACGGCCGGAGCGGCTTACCAAAATGACATTTTTTTAGGCAGTCGATTGGCCTTTAATGATGCACAAGACAGTACTATTTTGCTTGGCTTAAGCGGTGATTTAGACCATAACGCCAGCTCAATATTGCTCGAAGCAAGCCGTCGAATTGGCGAAAACTTCAAAGCGAGCATCGATTTAAGAGTATTTAGCAGCCACCAACCGACAGATCAAATATACAGCATTCGTCAAGATGACCACGCTCAGCTGTCGTTAGACTGGTATTTTTAACCGCCAGATTTAATCAGCGGTTGATGATGGAACGTTGTTGTAACCGCTATTGTTATAACAACATTCCAGTTCCCTGCCCTGTTAAAATGGTCAAATATTCATTGCGTAATCGCTACTATTATTGCTGCTGGTACTGATCAGAGCAAGCTCGCACAACAACCATTTTTAGATACTATATCAACAGCACCGCGGAACTTTATCTTCATATCCTGCTCAACAAAAAGTACGAGCTCAACTCTAAAGCCATTCCAGCGACGAATTCACCTTGACCGCTGATGCAGTTTGTCGTTGGCACTATTAACAACACTATTGTCGACAATAGTGTTTAGTTAACCAGCGCCATGCAGTACACTAGCGCTTATTTCAAGTAATGAGAATTCAACCATGAGCAATAACCAAAATGAGACCACCCACTTTGGCTACAAAGAGGTCAACGTCGGCGAAAAGCAATCAAAGGTTGCTGAGGTTTTTCACTCGGTTGCCGCTAAGTACGACATCATGAACGACGTGATGTCGTTTGGTGTGCATCGCTTATGGAAACGTTTTGCGATTGATTGTTCAGGTGTGCGTCCGGGCCAAAAAGTATTAGATTTAGCCGGCGGCACGGGTGATTTAACCGCCAAATTCTCACGTATTGTCGGCAGCACAGGTCAGGTAGTTCTGGCCGATATTAATGACTCAATGCTCAAAGTAGGCCGTGATAAATTACGCGATCTTGGGGTAGTGTCTAATGTTCAATATGTGCAAGCCAATGCCCAAGCGCTGCCATTTGCCGATAACACCTTCGATTTAATTACCATTGCCTTTGGCCTACGTAACGTCACCGATAAAGACGAAGCTTTGCGCTCAATGTACCGCGTACTAAAGCCAGGCGGCCGCTTGTTGATTTTGGAGTTTTCTAAACCAAGCAATCAATTGCTGACTAAAGCCTATGATATCTACAGTTTCAATCTACTGCCTAAAATCGGCAAACTAATTGCTGATGACAGCGAAAGTTATCAATATTTGGCCGAATCAATTCGGATGCACCCTGATCAAGATACCCTGCTATCCATGATGGATACGGCCGGCTTTGAGCAAACCCAATATTACAATTTAACGGGCGGTATAGTTGCATTACACCGTGGTTATAAGTTTTAAATCACCGTCATTGCCCAAGGAGCTAAGATGCCTTTTCCAAGTTTAGTCTGTGCTGTTATTGAAACAACGATCAATCAGTTACTGACTCTCGATGCCAGTGCCGACCACAGAATCGCACCGCTTAGAAATAAGGCATTTAAGCTCACGTTGCAGGAATATCGCCAACCGCTGTATTTTTTCTTTAACCAGCAACGGGTCGAAATCCTCAGTCAATATGAAGGGCCGTTAGACGTCGAACTCACGGTAGCGGCAAGCGCGCTGGCGCAATTACAAAACAATGGCGCGATCACCGAGTTAATTAAGTCAGAACAATTAATTATTAGCGGCGACATCAAGTTATTGCAACAATTCGCCGAGTTACTGACTCAACTCGATATTGATTGGGCCGAACATCTGTCGCACTATACCGGTGACGTGATTGCGTACCACACCATTGAAAACCTGAACAAAATCGGCACCAAGCTCAAAATGCTAAAATCGGCCGCGCACGAGCAAGCAGCGGACTATCTTACTCAAGAACTCAGACTTGCACCAAGCCAGCTTGAATTTGTGCACTTTAGCGATCAGGTGGCCTGCTTAAACCAAGACTTGATTGAACTTGAGTCACGTATTTCGACATTAAGGTCATAACACCGCCATGAAATTCACGCGCATTCGCCGCTTTTACCAACTTAATAAAGTTTTTTTACAGCATGGTCTTGACGAGCTCATTCCTTGGCACATGCTGCCGTGGTTTATAAAATTTGGCCGTCATTGTTTCTTTTGGCTGCAAAATCGCCATCAAGATAAATCTCAAGCCCAGCGGATCCGCTTAGCGCTTGAAGCCTTGGGTCCGGTCTACATTAAGTTTGGCCAAATGTTGTCAACACGGCGCGACTTGCTCAGTGACGAGATAGCGGGTGAACTGAGAAAACTGCAAGACGAGGTTCCGCCTTTTTGCCCAGAACAAGCGGCAAAAATAATTAGCGATAACCTAGGTTGCCCGATTGATCAGGTGTTCGATGATTTTGAGGCTCAACCAATGGCCAGCGCCTCCATTGCCCAAGTTCACGCTGCGACCCTCAAGCAAAATGGCCAGACGGTCGTGATTAAAGTGATTCGTCCTAACATTGCTAAAACCATCAAAAGCGATACCGATTTGATGGCAACTTTTGCCCGCGTTATTGAAAAAATAGCGCCAATAAGCAAAAGACTACGCCCAGTTGAAGTCGTCAAAGAATATACCCGCACTATTTTTGACGAACTGGACATGATCCGAGAAGCACAAAACACTCAGCGACTACGGGCTAATTTTGAAGGTTCACCGTCATTATACGTGCCATTTATTTATAACGAACACAGTTACGCTAACATGCTCGTCATGGAGCGTATTTATGGTATTCCGGTAGCTGACATCCCGGCGCTAAAAGCTCAAAATACCAATTTCAAACTGCTGGCTGAACGTGGCGTTGAAGTGTTTTTCACCCAAGTTTTTCGTGATAAATTCTTTCATGCTGACATGCACCCCGGCAATGTTTTTGTCTCGTACGAAACGCCCGAAAATCCTAAATACATCGGGATCGATTGTGGCATTGTTGGCACGCTTAACAATGAAGACCAACGTTATTTAGCTGAGAATTTCCTCGCTTTTTTCAATGGCGATTACCGCCGGGTAGCAACCCTGCATATTGATTCCGGCTGGGTTCCACCAGACACTGATCCCGACGCCTTTGAAAGCGCTATTCGCGCAGTGCTTGAACCTATTTTTGCTAAACCCTTAGCTGAAATATCTTTTGGCCATGTATTAGTCAGCTTATTTAACACCGCCAGACGCTTTAATATGGAAGTTCAACCGCAATTAGTATTGCTGCAAAAAACCCTGCTTTATGTTGAAGGATTAGGGCGTCAGCTCTATCCACAGCTCGATTTATGGGAAACGGCCAAACCTTTCCTTGAACGCTGGATGAAAGAGCAAATGGGCCCCAAAGCCTTTTATAAATCGGTTAAAGCTAATGCACCATTTTGGGCCGAAAAATTGCCTGAGCTACCTGACCTAATTTATGATAATCTAAAATTACACCAACGCCACCAGCAACAATGGCACCAGAGCCAACGATTGATGATTAATAATCAGGTGTCGCAGCATAAAAGTAGTCGCTGGATGGTAATAGGTAGCACATTATTGATCTGTGCTAGCCTTTTCTATTTAAAAAATGGCGTATCATGGCACTCTCTGGTTTTGGCTGGCGCTGGAGTAGGTTCGTGGCTATTGAGCGGGCGGAATAAAAGCCAGTATTCAGATTGAGCTGAACTAGCTTAATCTCAGCAAACTTGTTTAAAATTGATATTTTTGGAGTAGTAATGGGCAACATCGGTATTTGGCAGCTTCTAATAGTCGCCGTCATCATCATCTTACTTTTTGGCACTAAAAAGCTTCGTACTCTAGGCAGCGATCTGGGTTCGTCGGTTAAAGGCTTTAAAAAGGCCATGGCGTCCGAAGAAGAGAAAAAAGTAATAGAAGAGCAAGAAAAGGCTCAAACTATTGCCAATAAAGAGTCGGCACAAAGCAAAGACAAAGAGCAGGTATAAAACCAGATGTTCGATATTGGACTATGGGAACTCATTGTTATTGGTGTGTTAGGCCTTATTGTGCTTGGTCCTGAACGACTGCCTGTCGCTGTAAGATCGGTCTCGCAATGGATTCGCACTGCAAAAAAAATGGCTAGCAATGTCAAAGATGAGCTGGCCCAGGAACTTGAAATTGATAAGCTCCATGCAGATTTGAAACGAGCAGAAAGCTACAGTAAAGACTTAAATACCAATTTGATCCCAGATGAATTGCACGAGTCGATCAAGTCATTGCAACAAGCAGCACAAGACGTCACGCGACCTTACGAACGCTCAAGTAACAAAGTCGTCAATTCTGACACCGCACAAGACAAAGATTAATTATGCCCCAACAACAACCATTAATTAGCCATCTGATGGAATTAAGGAACGGCCTGCTTAAGTCCGTTCTTAGTATTTTTGTGATTTTTATTTGCTTAGTCGCCTTTGCTAACGACATTTATCACTACATTTCCAAACCACTGCTTGAGCAGCTGCCTGACGGTGCAACAATGATTGCTACTGGGGTAACCTCATCATTTTTTGCGCCCTTTAAATTGACGTTAATGTTGTCATTTTTTATCGCTATTCCGGTGGTATTACACCAAATATGGTCATTTATCGCGCCGGCGCTGTATAAACATGAAAAACGCTTAGTCGCGCCATTTTTACTGTCGAGCACCTTATTGTTTTATGCCGGCATTGCCTTTGCTTATTATGTGGTTTTTCCGGTCGTTTTCGGGTTTTTCACCAGTGTCGCCCCTGAGGGCGTTACCATAGCAACTGACATTCAAAGTTATTTAGATTTCATTCTTAAGTTATTTTTTGCCTTTGGTTTGGCCTTTGAAATTCCGATTGCGATCGTGTTAATTTGTTGGGCTGGACTGACAACGCCAGCTCAATTACGAAAAAAACGCCCTTACATCGTTGTGGCAGCTTTTGTCGTTGGCATGTTGTTAACCCCACCCGATATTATCTCGCAATCAATGTTGGCGATCCCAATGTTGTTATTGTTTGAGTGTGGGTTAATTGTTGCCTCTTTACGCAAGCCAAAGCTGGACGCTGAAGATGACGAAACCTCAACGACTCATGATTAACAATGGCAGTAACTAGCAAATGAGCAACGATTTTATTGATATCGCCGTCAACCTCTCGTCATCTAAGTTTAAAGATAAGCAAGATGAGATAGTTGCCAGAGCGCAAGCGGCAGATGTTGGTGCGATGGTAGCACTTGGTTGCAGCCTAGACGGTAGTGAACAAGCGCTGGCATTAGCCCAACGCTTTCCTAACGTTGTGTACGCCACAGCTGGCATTCACCCTCATGACGCCAGCAGTTTTTCGGACCAATCAATCGCAGACTTACGCCAACTTGCCCAGCAGCCAGAAGTAGTAGCGCTTGGCGAGTGTGGTTTAGACTATAATCGTGATTTTTCACCACGGCCACAACAACGGCTGGCTTTTGAAGCCCAGCTGCAACTAGCGGTTGAGTTAGACCTGCCAGTGGTCATGCACCAACGCGATGCCCATGACGATTTTATTGAGATTGTTGGCCGCTATCGTCATTTGCTAAAAGACATGGTATTGCACTGCTTTACTGGCACCAAAGCCGAGCTAATTGATTGCATTGCGTTAGATTTGCACATTGGCATTACCGGCTGGATTTGTGATGAGCGCCGTGGCCTCGAATTAAAAGAAATTGTTGCGCTTATTCCTGACAATCGTTTAATGATTGAAACTGACGCGCCATTTTTATTACCAAGAAACCTCCAAAAAAAACCAAAACCAAAATATAACGAACCAGCATACTTACCGCATATTGCAGCAGAAATTGCACAGGCAAGGCAGCAACCTTTATCTACCTTAAGCATTAACTGTTTAGCAACCACCCAAAAGTTTTTTAAACTTAATCGATAACAAGGAGTGTTCGATGATTAGCTATATCGTAAACAGGGCATCAACAATACCTTGGGTATTGCTGATAGTAATAGGTATTTATACCTTGGGCAGCTCTTTCGTTGAGATAAAACAGTCGCTGCTTGTTACTAACGATTCTATTGCTTATCACGATCTCACTCGCGGTTTAATTGCTGGCGCGATTACCCTAGCAGCTTTGTGTTATCTGCTTTGTTCTCTTATCACTAAAGATCCAAGTTACCGCCACCTTGGCGGCTACAGCCTAACCAGTCTTGCTGTTATTTTACTGACCGCTAACTGGCTGCAACCAGCAGTAATTGTTGAAGGCTCATGGCAACAAACGTGGCTGCCAGCAAGCGCGGCGCTGATGTTATATCTGTACGCTCAGCACAGCCGTTATAGCTTAAAGTCTGATTCGGTAGTGCCAAACTATCTATTTTGTACCTTGCTCAATTGGCCTTTACTCCTAGTAACCGCGGCATTATTGCTGATACCCACCAACATTGCTTGGTTGGTTGTTGGCGCAATATCATTGCTAAGCGGCGTGGTTATTAGTGCTTTTCTGCTTAAACTAACCTATCTCAAAAATAAACCAGCCTGCGGGCTACTGTTTAGCATGTTATGGCTGCTTAGTTGCTTAGTGATGGCACTGCTTAACTACCATGGCATTGTTACGGCCGGCATTTCAAATAGCAGCATGATTCAACTGGGCTTAGTTGGCCAATTGCTGGCGCTGTACTTGATATCATATCGACGTTTTTCGCAGCAATACCAAGGTTTATTAACAGCAAAAAGCCAGGCACAAGCGACGATCTCGACTCAAGCTGAGCAACTAAATTTGGAGCAGCAGCAAAGTGAAGCGCTGCAACTTGACCTTGAAGCCGTGGTATCAGAGCGAACATTCGAACTCAATATGACCTTGCGCGAGCTGCAAGAAACCAACAGACGCCTTGAAGAGCAGTCGACTATAGATGCTTTAACGGGGGTCAAAAACCGCAAGTTTTTTAATCTGCGTTACGCTGCAGAACAGTTGCTAAGCAGGCGCCAGCAAACCCCGTTAAGCTTGTTATTGTTAGACGCCGATCATTTTAAACGCGTAAATGATAATTACGGCCACATAGCTGGTGACCAAGTATTGATTGAGATTTGCCTCCGGGCGACCCGAGTGCTTAAGCGCCCGAGTGATAATGTCTGCCGTTATGGCGGCGAAGAGTTTGCCGTACTGCTGCCAAATACCGATAGCTTAGGCGCAGAAAAAGTTGCCCAAGCCATTTGCCAAGAAATTGCCGCGACGCCAATAGCCGCCGACTCAAATCAACTTGAGATCACGGTAAGCATTGGCGTATCAACCACTATCGTCGCCCCGACATTACACCCTGATGCGCTACTTGCCGCAGCCGACAAGGCGCTTTATCAGGCAAAAAATGCGGGGCGAAATCAAGTCGCTATTGCCGAGTCTATCGACAATAATTAACACATTAAGGAGTTTACCATTGAGTAACTTAGCCGGAGCTTTTCCTAGCCGCCGAATGCGCCGTATGCGCAAACACGATTTTAGCCGACGCTTAATGGCAGAAAATAATGTCACCGTTAACGATTTAATTTACCCGATGTTTATTGTTGAAGGAAAAAATCGCCGCGAAGAAGTCGAATCAATGCCTGGCGTTGCGCGCTTGTCTATCGATTTACTGATAAAAGAAGCCCAAGAGTTAGTCGACTTAGGTATTCCGGCCATTGCGCTATTTCCAGTCACGCCAAGTGGCTTAAAATCGCTAGACGCCGAAGAAGCTTATAACGATGACGGTCTGGCTCAAAAAGCCGTGCGCGCGTTAAAGCAGTCATTTCCTGAGTTAGGTGTGATTACCGATGTTGCATTAGACCCATTCACTGTCCATGGTCAAGATGGCATTATTGACGCCAACGGTTATGTTATCAATGACGTCACAACCGAGATTCTGATCAAGCAAGCACTGTCGCACGCCAAAGCAGGCGCTGACGTGGTTGCACCATCTGACATGATGGATGGCCGCATTGGCGCCATCCGCGCGGCGTTAGAAGAGCACGGTTATATTCATACCCAAATCATGGCCTATTCAGCCAAGTATGCTTCTAGCTATTACGGCCCATTCCGTGACGCTGTTGGCTCGGCCAACAACCTCAAAGGTGGCGACAAGAAGACCTACCAAATGGATCCTGCCAACAGCGATGAAGCGATGCAAGAGATTGCCCTCGACATTGAAGAAGGCGCCGACATGGTTATGGTTAAACCGGGCATGCCTTATCTCGATATAGTACGCCGCGTTAAAACTGAGTTTGGTGTGCCAACCTTTGCTTATCAAGTAAGTGGTGAATATTCAATGCACCAAGCCGCGATTCAAAATGGCTGGCTCGACGAAAAATCCGTCGTGATGGAGTCGTTACTGTGCTTTAAACGCGCCGGCGCCGATGGCATTTTGACCTACTTTGCCAAGCAAGTAGCCCAGTGGTTAAAAGAAGCTAAGTAAGCTGTTAGCTACTAATTAATACGTCGGGGGCATTAGCCCCCTTTTTACTGCCTACAATTAGGCTTAACTGTTTATCGCCCGGCTATTTTTAAGCCGCTTGCTTAACGCAGGTTGTGAAATACCAAGCAAACGCGCCGCTAGCGACTGATTGCCCTTGGCCCTGCTCATCGCCTCTTCAACCAACAGCTCACTGGCTTGCTTTAAGGTTGGCAACACTTTACAGTCGGTAAACGATTGATCCAATTGACTAGCAAGCTGCTCAAACGGTGGACATTGGTCAATAACTTTCTTAAACGCATTCATCGACAATATCCCCGATTGATGGGTACTCACCGCGTCAAAAGTCATTGCGCGCAGCTCCCTAATATTACCCGGAAAATCGTAGTTTTCGAGCAATAGTGCCAGTTCTGGCGGAATGCTCACCTTATTTTTTGTAAACTCTTGCGCCGCTTGCACTAAAAAATGCTCGAGCAGTAATCGGATATCGCCTTTGCGCTGACGCAACGCTGGAATTTCAACATGATGGATTTTCAGTCGATAATAAAGATCGTTTCTAAACTCACCACGGTCTTTTTTCTGTTGTAAATTTTGATGGGTCGCGGCAATAATTCGGGCATTGATCCGTTTAGGCGTGTCGCTGCCTACTGGGTAGTACTCGCCCTCTTGCAGCAAGCGCAATAATTTCACCTGCGACGCCATGCTCAGATCGCCTATTTCATCAAGAAACAAGGTGCCACCAGACGCGCGCTCGATCATGCCTGAACGCGCCCGATCGGCACCAGTAAATGCACCACGTTTATGACCAAACAAGGTATCTGCAAACAGATTATCATCGAGCCCAGCGACATTAACCGACACCAACTCGCCGCTGCAACCACTGGTAATGTGGATTGCCCGGGCAATTAGCTCCTTGCCAACGCCACTTTCGCCAGTAATTAAAATTGGTTGCTGACTGTGGGCAATCGATTCAATGTATTGAAAAATAGAATGCATTAAATGGTCATTGCTGATGATGCTAGCAAATGCCTCGTGCTGAACGTTATTGCTCTCGAGCAAGCAATTGCGCATTGCCTGATTTTCGAGTTTAAGTTCTTGAAAGCGGATCACCCGCGTAATATTACTGCCTAAGCGCTCTGGCTCTTCGGTTTTAACATAATAATCATAAGCGCCTGACTTAATGCAATTAACAGCCGAAGTGACCTGATTAATGCCACTAACGATAATGACCGCAATGTGCGGGTATTGCTCAATAATTATCGTCAAGAGCTCTTCACCCGAGATAAACGGCATATTGAGATCAAGGATCACAATGCCAACATTGTTTGTGGCCAACAGCCCAAGCACCTCACGGCTATCCTGACATTGAATGATATTGTTAACGCCACAATGTCGCTCAATGGTCAGGCTCAGGCTCCGTAAAAAACTCGCTTCGTCATCGCAAATCAGCATGCTGAAGGAGGGGTACAATCTTTTACTCATAATTAGCCTTGTTTAAGCGGTAGGGTAAGTGAAACTTGGGTGCCTTGATCAAGCGTCGACTGAAATTCGAGCTTGCCTTGGTGTTCGCGGACAATGCCGGCAGATACCGACAAACCCAGCCCAGTGCCGCCCTGTGAACGTTTACTGGTATAAAAGGGATCCGTTACCCGTGATAAATTAGCCGGTTCAATACCTACTCCGGTATCTTCGATCGTAAAAATAATCGCTTGCTGAATTTGATCGAAGCGAGTTTTGATCATAATTGACTGACTTGGCTGACTTAATGCCTGGCAGGCATTAAGCAATAAATTAACAATAACTTGCTCAATCCGTTGGCCATTGCCCTCAAAGGTCGGCAAAATCGGATCATAATAAGTATCAAAGTGATGGGTCGATTTTTCGATTGTTTTGCTCATTAGACGCACGGTAGTCTGAACCAGCTGGTTAAGATCTAACTGGGAGGAAAATTCAATGCTCGACTCTTCTTTGCTAATAAAGTGAGTTAAATCGTCAACGATCGCTTTAATCCGCCGACTGGCATTATGCATATCGGTGAGAGTTTCTGGCAATACCGTTTTAAGGCGATCGTAATCAAGCCCCGCCAACCTAAAGTCACCATGATGTTCGTGGTAAAACTCGAATATTTCATCAGACTGCTCAAACACTTCATACAATAACGGAAAGTTTAACGTCAAAATTCCACACGGGTTATTAATTTCGTGGGCAACACCTGAGGCCAACACACCTAACGAAGCCATTTTATCGGCATGCAATAATTGTAACTGTTGTTGCGCTAATTCAGTCGTACGCTGGTCGACCTTTTTACGCAGGGCTTTGTTCCAAGCGACCACACCAATGCTAATCAATAATAACAGCACCGAAATGGATGCAGTGATCACTCCAATTTTTTTCCATGGCAATGCCGCTGGCACCCCAAACCATTGCTGGTAAATTTGTTGCTGACGGCCGGTATTTTTTAAAATAGCCATGCCTTGGGTAAATTGTTCCAACAGCAGCTCATTGCCCTTGAGCACGGCATAACCATAGGGCTGTGGATCAAATCGGCTATGAACCGTTTCAAGATTTGACAAGCCAAGTTCTTTGGTCAAATAAAGTCCCGGCAAGTTAGCACCAGCAGCAAAGTCATGCTTGCCCGACGATAACAAGCGCAAAGCATCGGCATGGGTATCCACTAAAATAAGCTGTAAATCGAGATCTAATCGCCGTAATAACTCATGCATTAAACCATCACGCTGCACGATAATTTCACTGCCACGTAGTCGTTCAAAAGACTCAAATTCAGGGCCGTCAACGCGCCCGAATAAGGATTGGTAAATCGAAGAGTGTACTGGGCCAAAGCTATAGTTTTTCTGGCGCTGGTCTGTGGTAATAATGCCCTGCAGAATATCAATTTCGCCGCGGTCAAAACTGCTGCGTGTTTCGCCCCATAAACCTAAACGGATTTCAATGCTGACTCCCATCACCGAAGCAATTGCTTTGGTTAAGTCGACATTATAACCAGCGGGTTCTCCATTTTTATCAATAAATTCAAATGGGGGATAGTTGTAATCACCACCGACGATAATGACTTGGTTTACTTGTGATTGGTAAACGTCACCGGCCGCAAAAGCACCATTAGAGAGAACACTCATACCTAGCATTAACAACCACAATGCTAGCAAACTATTTAGACCTTTCACTGAGTACTCACAAATTTTTAACTGGCTGTCATTATATACTCAAACGACTTGATATTGCAGGGTTGCAAGCTTTTCAGGTGAGTTTCTGTGAATGTCGCAAGGTAGGTATTATTGAGTTAGCCTGAGTTCTGGATAAAAAAACGGCGGCACGAAGAAAACTTCGGCCGCACGATATCAACATAAATTTAATGCCATTGGTTTAACGACCAATATTAGCTAAATGGTTAAACGATTTTAGCCGCTACTTCTTGTTCTGGTGCTTGATACGCTTGCTCACCATTATAAATCTGCTGGTTTAACTCACCTTCACTTTTGCCAATCAATAGGCTAACCATTAAATCGCCAGTAACATTCACTGTGGTACGCGCCATATCTAAAATGCGGTCAATGCCCGCAACTAATGCAATGCCTTCTAGTGGCAAACCAACCGTTGTTAATACGAGTGATAACATAATGAGTCCAGCACCCGGCACACCTGCAGTACCAATTGACGCGAGTGTTGCTGTCGCTATTATTGTCAAATAGTCAGTCATTGATAAATCAATGCCAAAGGCTTGGGCAACAAAGAGTGCCAACACCCCTTGGTATAACGCCGTTCCGTCCATGTTAATGGTTGCGCCCATTGGCAAAACAAAGCTAGAAATACTGCGTGATATGCCAAGGTTTTCAGTCGCACATCGCATGCTAACGGGTAAAGTACCGGCGCTGCTTGTAGTAGTAAACGCAACAATTTGGGCGTTAAGAATACCTTTAAAGAAGCGCTGTGGATTTAACTTAGCAACCAAACCTACAAGGCCGCCACCAATGAATAATACGTGAATGATGCAGCCAACATAAACTAAAACAATCACCTTAATTAACGGTAATAAAACGTCCATTCCGTATTTGCCTGCCACCCATGCCATTAGGGCAAACACACCATACGGAGCAAACTTCATCACTAATTCAGTTAACTTGTACATCGCTTCGGCAAAACCTTCAAACACAGCAATAACCGGCTTGGCTTTTTCACCAGCAAGATTAAGCGCAATGCCAAGCCCTAGCGCAAATACAATAATTTGCAAAATGTTACCCGCGGCTAATGCGCCAATTGGGTTTTTAGGAATTAGCGCCACAATGGTGTCGATCAGACTCGGCGCAGATTTTACTTCGTTCGCTTTAGTCGCCACCATTTCGAGTGCCGCACCAGGCTCAAACACAATGCCTAAGCCAAGACCGATGCTAATGGCTACAGCAGTTGTGGTTAGATAAATAACCATCGACTTGATGCCAATACGTCCCATTTGGTTAGCATCTTTCATTGATGTAACACCAACCACCAGCGAACAAAAAACCAATGGCACAATCAACATTTTAATCGCGCTGATAAACATCGTGCCAATCGGCTTAATGTATTCAGCCTGTTCGCCCAGTAGGCCGCCAGCCAAAATACCAAGGATCATCCCGATAAAAATTTTTGTCCACAGCGGCATCCCTTTAGGAGCCACAACCGCTTGAGCAGTGGAGTTAGACATATCTATTTCCTTAATTCTATTTTTATTGTTATGGGTTCATCCAGTTCTTGTTAAGGGACTTGGATGAAACAAAATTTATCAACTAGCCAATTGGCAAGTGCTAACGCGTTGTAAGAAACCACCAGCGATAATGGCTCGGCAGCAACAACGGACTCGTTATAACTGCAAAAATTAGACCAAAGAAACAAACTGACCTATCGAATTGAATTTAATAGATTTAATTGACTTACCGCAGATTATCTAAGGTTATAACTTTAGTAATAATTAATGACTCAACAGCCCTCGCTCGCAACAATAAAATACAAAAACACCGCAATGGCGCAACATTGAGCCAACATTAGATGCTGTTATAACAAAAGTTATTTATATAACTTTTGTTATACGACTGACGAGGGTATTGATACTTGATATATGCTCCAGCAGTTATCTCGCAAGATCCCGATAACGTGGCTTTGGCGTTAAGTTAATATATTTATTTACTGCTATATTTAATAAGAATTTTCAAGCTAGGTGCTATGAGTGATAAAATTTATTTTTGTCGTAATACCGATGGTTTTACAATTATTTTTCCCCAATCCTGTTGCCGCGCAAACATTAATCGTGCGCCACGTTCCGCCAGAATCGGCGCAAGATGTACGTAACCGATATTACTTAGCCATATTGACCTTAGCACTAGATAAAACCATCGCGACTCATGGCCCTTATCAGCTGTTGGCACATCACCTGCCAATGCAACAAGGCAGAACCATAGTCGAACTGCAAAAGCAGGCGCTCGACATTATGTGGACGGTCACCTCGATTGAACGTGAAAAGCAACTCGTGCCGATCCTAATCCCGTTGTTAAAGGGCTTGCTCAGTCATCGAATTTTCATTATCAATAAGCAAGATCAGGCGCGTTTTGCCGCGATTAAAAACATCGACCAGTTACGCTTGTTATCGGCCGGACAAGGACATGATTGGCCTGATTTAAAGATCTTACGCCACAATAACTTACCCACTTTTAGTAGCTCATCTTACTTGGGGCTGTTTGGGATGTTGTCACTGCGACGTTTCGATTATTTTCCCCGTGGCATTAATGAAGCATGGCAAGAGGTTGCTACCATTGCGTCAGACAACTTAATGGTGGAACAAACTTTGCTGCTGCAATATCCGTCACCAATTTACTTTTTCTTTAATCCGAGTAATACAGCACTGAAACAGCGAGTAGAACAAGGTTTGCTGCTAGCGATTAAGGACGGTTCTTTTGATCAACACCTTTATAGTCACCCCAGTATTAAGCAGGCATTGCAACTATCGAAGATGTCACAACGCAAATTAATTGCACTGACAAACCCACTGTTAAGTGCCCAATCAAAATCAATATTAGCCAACAAATCATTATGGTATGTCATTGGTGAAGAAAGAACGTATCAGGCCATTTCTGAGCGATAATGCCCGAGAAAAAAACTAGCTATAAATACCCAATATCATCGAGTAACATTACCACCCACTCCTTAATTACCTGCTATATTCAGTTAATGATAAAAATTTTTACTCGCGTAATTATGATAATTACCTTATTGGGGGGCAGTGGTCCTATTTTCGGCAAAACCTTAATTGTGCGCCACAAAGCGCCAGTATCAGCACAAGATTTACGCACCCAATATTTTTTATCTTTATTAAGCTTAACACTCGATAAAACCATACCAACCCATGGCCCCTATCAATTGCAGGTACATCAGCAGTCAATGCAACAAGGCCGAACCATAGTCGAACTCCAGAAACAGGCTCTTGATATAATTTGGAGCGTCACCTCAATTGAGCGTGAAAAAATGCTGGCGCCGATCCGAATTCCGCTGCTAAAGGGTTTGCTCAGCCATCGAATTTTCATTATCAATAAGCGAGATCAGGCGCGTTTTGCCGCGATTAAAAACATCGACCAGCTACGCTTGTTATCGGCAGGACAAGGACATGATTGGCCTGATTTAAAGATATTACGCCACAATAACTTAACCTCTTATAGCGGTTCATCTTACTTAGGGCTGTTTGGGATGTTATCACTGCGACGTTTCGATTATTTTCCCCGTGGCATTAATGAAGCATGGCAAGAGGTTGCGACCATTGCGCCAGACAACTTAATGGTTGAGCAAACTTTGCTGCTGCAATATCCGTCGCCAATCTACTTTTTCTTTAATTCGAGCAATAAAGCACTGAAAGAACGAGTAGAACAAGGTTTGCTGTTAGCGATTGAGGATGGTTCTTTTGATTTGCATCTTTATAATCACCCAAGCATTAAGCAGGCACTGCAACTGTCTAAAATGTCACAACGCACGTTAATTACGCTGAAAAACCCACTGTTAAGTGTCCAATCAAAATCAATATTAGCGAGAAAATCATTATGGTATGTCGTTGGGGAAGAGAAAAAGTATCAAGCCATCACCCAGCCGTAATAACAGCTCCTAGATGTAGTACTGCCCCATCAGTTTAAAACTTTCGTTTTAGAGAATTAAGTAATCGGTCCATCGCACGATAACCCAGAGCTTCAGCTAAATGCGAGCGGTTTATATCTATAACTCCTTGTAAGTCAGCCAAGGTTCGAGCCACTTTTAAAATACGATGATAAGCGCGCATCGATAAATTAAGCTGCTCAATCGCCTGATCTAAAAAATGATAATCCTCGACTGCCAACTTACAACTAACCGCAACTTCTTTGGACGTTAACAAAGAACTCATTTTTCCATCGCGTTGTAGCATCAGCTGCCGTGCGTTTGCAACTCGCTTAGCGATAACAGCGCTTGGCTCACCTAACAAGGGCGATTGCGACATACTGCCCGTGGGTAATCTGGGCACATCAATCGTTAAATCAAAACGATCAAGAAAGGGTCCCGATAATTTATTGAGATATTTTAAGATTTGTTCCGAGGTGCTGCGACTATGCTCCCCTACTTCGCCACAAGGACTAGGGTTCAGCGCTGCCACCAGCTGAAAGTTAGCCGGAAAGGTAACTTTGCCGGCCGCGCGTGAAATAACAATCTCGCCAGACTCTAGCGGCTCTCGTAACGAATCAAGCACCCGGCGCTCAAACTCGGTTAATTCATCAAGAAACAACACGCCACGATGTGCTAATGAAATATCACCAGGACGCGGATTGCTGCCGCCACCCACCAAAGCCACCGCCGAACTGGAGTGATGGGGGCTGCGAAATGGTGGGGTTAGCCAGTCCTTTAATAAAAGTTCGAGCCCGCAAGTTGAATGAACCGCTGCCACTTCCAGCCCATGCTCAACAGTTAATGGTGGTAAAATAGTACATAAACGGCTAGCAAGCATGGTTTTTCCCGTGCCCTGAGGTCCCATAAAAAGTAGGTTATGACCACCTGCAGCGGCAATTTCTAATGCTCTTTTAGCATGAGACTGACCAATAACATCTTGCATATCGGTGACGGCTAATAAAACCCTACTTTCGCTAGCAGGTTGCGCAATAGCCAAGGTTGTTTGGCCATGTAAAAAAGCACAAACGTCTAATAACTTGGCTGCCACACCATGATTTTCATTATTAAGTAACGCCAATTCGTTTTGATTAGCCTGCGCGACAATAGCTAATCGCTTTGCGGCCAAGCAGGCCATGACGGCGGGCAGTACCCCAATTACCCCTCTTAGCTCTCCTGATAACGCCAGTTCGCCATATAGTTCGTAATCGCTAAGCTGCTGAGCTGGTACCTGCTCTGATGCGGCCAAAATTCCAATCGCAATCGCCAAGTCAAAACGGCCACCTTCTTTGGGTAAATCAGCAGGCGCTAGATTAACAATGATTTTTTTACTCGGAAATTCAAAACCAGAATTGATAATCGCACTGCGTACCCGCTCGCGTGATTCTTTAACCGAAGCCTCGGGCAAGCCAACAATAGCAAAACCTGGCAGACCATTACTTAAATGCACTTCAACGGTGACTAACGGGGCCGATACTCCAACCTTAGCCCGGCTATAAACAATGGCCAATGACATAAATAATCCTTAATCTGAATCTATAAGGATAGATGAACATTTGACCCTGCGCGCATTCGTCAATGATTAAACAATCATCGAACCTATTAATAGCCACTGCCACTACGACGTAGTAGACTGTTTTAATGAAACATTTACAAATTTTGGCGGGGAAATCCGCATTATCTCAGCTGCAGCAGCATGGCTTTAAGCAACAGTTATTTACCCATTTTTTGGGCGCTAGTGGCGGCCCGAAATGGTTTTGCTTATATGGTCTTGACCGTTATATGTTTGGCCAGTTTTTTACTCACCGCCAAACCCCACTCCATTTAATCGGGTCATCAGCTGGCGCTTTTCGGTTTGCAGCACTGGCACAGCAAGATCCCGTGGCAGCAATCGCACGCTTTGCCAATTATTACGCCAACATCAATTACGCCGCCAATGCCAGCACTGCCGATATACGAGATTCTACCTACCAGATGCTCGATAACTTGTTAGCAGCCAATGGTGTTGATGAAATTATCAATAACCCGGTGATTAAAGCGAATTTTATCGTGGCCCAATCCAAAGGATTAGTGGCTAGCGAATCCAAAATAGTGCAACTTGCAGGTTTATCACGCAGTTACTTAGCCAATAGAATTAATCGTCGATTTTTAGCTCAGCAATATCATCGCTATATTTTTACTAATGACCTTAACGCTTTTACTCTTGATGATCCCACTGCTATACCAACGCAGATGGTTAAACTGTCTCAGCACAACTTGCGCGATGCTTTATATGCATCAGGTGCTATTCCGCTATTAATGAGTGGCGTCACAAATATCGCGGGCGTGCCTGCGGGTACCTATCGCGACGGTGGCATTATTGATTATCATTTTGACTTTGCTATTGTGCCCAAAGGCAAGCAACCACCTTTGGTGCTGTATCCGCACTTTAATTCCGCCCCCAAAAGTGGCTGGTTCGATAAAAGCCTCAAGCGCATGCCTCATGCAGCCAGCTATGATAACGTGGTGATGCTGGCTCCAACTCAGGCTTTTATTGACCTGCTACCTTACCAAAAAATTCCCGACCGCAACGATTTCAAAAATTTGAGCAACAGCGCCAGAACTGCTTATTGGCAACAAGTATTACAATTAAGTGAGCTGCTAGCTCAAGACTTCGACCAGTGGCTCAAACAGCCAGATCTTAATTTGATAAAACCAATAAATTTTGCCGCAGGTTAAAATAGGGGAAGCATCACCACGAAATTAATTTTAGGACAGCCGATTCATTTATAAAAAATAACATCCGCCAAACATACTGAGTCAGCATCTAAAACTAGTATTAGTGAGTCGTTACCCGTCGAAAATAGCCAAAGGTCTAACTGACAGTTTATCTAATTGTTTTATATAATTTATCAAAATTACTGTTGTTTGATGGCTTAGTTATTTTACCATTACTTAGCATTGAGTATTGTTTTTGAAATTTGACCGTGATACAACATGAGCTAAGAATGCTGATAACAAGTCAGCAACAAGTATTGAGAAGAATTCATGCCGCTGTTTACACAGACTCTAGTCCTGATTATTAACATTATTAACGTCGTGGTCATTAAACCACAGCGTCGGGGACTATTGCTTAACTAACCAAACAGCAAGCAGAAAAAACCCCCGGCCAACATACCGGGGGTTTTTTTTTAGGATTTAGTTAGCACAGGGTTTATTAAAATGGCAGTAACACAACTAACACAACCACAGGTAACAACCATGCGCGGCGCAGATTTACTAGTAAAATACTTAAAGTTAGAAGGTATCGACACGGTTTTCGGATACCCCGGCGGTGCCATTATGCCGGTTTACGATGCCCTTTATGATGCAGGCCTTAAACATGTCTTATGTCGACACGAGCAAGGTGCTGCATTTTCAGCCGTTGGTTACGCACGCTCTAGCAACAAAGTTGGTGTCTGTATTGCTACCTCTGGCCCTGGCGCCACCAATTTAGTCACCGCACTGGCTGATGCCTACATGGATTCGGTGCCAATTGTGGCGATTACTGGCCAAGTTAGCACCGCGGTTATTGGTACCGATGCTTTTCAAGAGATTGATGTTTTAGGTTTATCGCTGTCATGTACTAAACACAGCTTTATGGTAACGCGCAAAGAAGATTTAGCCAGGGTGCTAAAACAAGCTTTCACCATTGCGAAATCTGGTCGCCCTGGCCCAGTATTAATTGATATCCCTAAAGATATTCAACTTGCTGACATTGAAGCAGAGCTTGAAATTTCACAAATTGACGCGATTGAACCTGCCGAAACCGCTGATTTAACCGCCGCAATTGAGTTACTGCAACAAGCACAGCGCCCCATTTTATATGTTGGTGGCGGTGTTGGCATGGCCAATGCGGTGGACCAACTGCAAAAATTTATCGAAGTAACAGGCATACCATCGGTTACAACCCTTAAAGGTATTGGCGCCGTGCCAACCACTTCGCATTACGCGTTAGGCATGTTGGGCATGCACGGCAATCGAGCAGCTAACTTGTCGGTTCACGATTGTGATTTATTGGTGGTAGTTGGTGCACGTTTTGACGACCGAGTAACGGGTCACGTAGCGACCTTCGCTCAAGGCGCTAAAGTATTACATTTAGATATCGATCCGGCTGAAATCGGTAAAATTCGCGCCTGTGATATTTCGATTTGCGCCGACTTAGTCAAAGTATTGCCACAATTGGCCGTGTCGTTAGAAATAAAAGACTGGCAGCGTAAATGCTGGGATCTAAAGCAAGAATTTGGCACCAGTTATAACGCTCCTTATGTCACCATTTACGCGCCACAATTACTGCGCCAGTTGTCTGACAAACTGCCTAATAATGCCATTGTTACCTGTGATGTTGGTCAGCACCAAATGTGGGTGGCTCAGCACATGCGCTTTACTCGCCCTGAAAACCACTTGTCGAGTGCTGGTTTAGGCACGATGGGTTTTGGTTTGCCAGCTGGCATCGGCGCACGTCATGCGCGGCCGAATGATCCGGTAGTAGTCGTGTCGGGCGATGGCTCGTTTATGATGAATGTTCAAGAACTGGGCACAATCAAACGCGAGAAGCTTAATGTCAAAATTGTATTAATCGACAACCAACGCTTAGGTATGGTGCGTCAATGGCAGCAGCTATTTTTTGAAGAGCGTTACAGTGAAACAATATTAACTGATAATCCAGACTTTGTTGCCTTAGCCAAAGCTTTCGATATTGAAGCCAAGTGCATCACCCAACAAAGTGAAGTGCAGTCAGCCCTGAATGAAATGCTTAATAGCGATGGTGCTTACTTGCTGCACGTACGTATTCACGAAGCAGACAATGTTTGGCCCTTAGTGCCACCGGGCGCTTCTAACGCTGATATGATGGAGAGTGTATAAATGAGTTTACAAAATAACACCTTAAAGCTTGTCCTAAATAACAGTCCAGAGGTGCTTGAACGGGTCTTGCGAGTAGCACGTCATCGCGGCTTTAAGGTAGAGTTACTCAATTGGCAAAGTGAGTCTGCGACCTTGGAGTTTTCGGTGTCGAGTATCAGACCGATTCATTTGCTGATAAATCAATTAGAGAAATTAATCGATGTGACTCAGGTTACCCACCTGACGGAAGTTACTCAAGAGAAACGTGCTTAGCGTTTAGCATTTTTAATGCTCGACGCTGGCCAATAAATAATAATAAGGAATATATATATGTCGAACGCGAATACTCCGGAACTGATTTGGTTTAACGGTAAATTCATGCCTTGGAAAGACGCTACCGTCCACGTCATGAGTCACGCGCTTCATTATGGTTCTTCGGTTTTTGAAGGGATCAGAGCTTATAAAACGCCAAAAGGCACCATCATTTTTCGTCTTGAAGAACATATCGATCGTTTATTCAACTCGGCAAAAATTTATCAAATGACCATTCCTTATACCAAGGAAGAAGTGATTCAAGCCTGTAAAGATGCGGTTAAAAATAATGGCTTAGAAGATGCCTACCTGCGCCCACTAGCCTTTTACGGCGATATCGGCATGGGCCTACGTCCACCACTAGATGCTGAAGCAGATCTAATGATTGCTGCATTCTTCTGGGGTGCCTACCTTGGCGATGAAGCGCGTGAGCAAGGGGTTGATGTTGGCGTTTCTTCATGGAACCGTTTAGCGCCAAATACTATGCCTACCGGTGCTAAAGCGGGCGGTAACTACCTGTCATCGCAACTTATTTCAATGGAAGCGCGTCGTCACGGTTACACCGAAGGCATCGCACTAGACATTAATAATTACGTCAGCGAAGGCGCAGGCCAAAACTTATTTTTAGTCCGTAAAGGGGTAATTTACACGCCACCAGCAAGTGCGTCTATTCTTACTGGTTTAACCCGCGATACCGTGATGATTTTAGCCAAAGACATGGGTTATGAAGTACGCGAAGAGCTGATTGCTCGTGAGACACTTTACTTAGCTGATGAGTTCTTTATGTGTGGCACGGCGTCTGAAATCGTCGCGGTACGTTCAGTTGACGGCATTACCGTTGGTGAAGGCAAAATGGGCGACGTCACCCGCAAGCTGCAAGATGCATTCTTTGGCCTATTTAATGGCACCACCGAAGACAAATATGGTTGGTTAGAAAACATCGAATAATACTTTTAATTTAACTTTTAATTTAACTTTGGGTTAGTCCTTCGAGCTAACCCTAACTAGAGATCCCCATGGCAAAACTACGCTCAGCAACATCCACTCAAGGCCGTAATATGGCTGGCGCTCGTGCCCTTTGGCGCGCAACTGGTATGACAGACAATGATTTTGGTAAGCCAATCATTGCAGTTGTTAACTCTTTCACTCAATTTGTCCCAGGTCATGTCCACTTAAAAGACATGGGCCAACTCGTCGCTCGTGCGATTGAAGACGCTGGCGCGGTTGCCAAAGAGTTTAATACCATAGCCGTTGATGACGGTATTGCAATGGGCCATGCGGGTATGTTGTACAGCCTGCCTTCGCGTGAGCTGATTGCCGACTCAGTGGAATATATGGTTAATGCCCACTGTGCCGATGCGATGGTGTGTATCTCTAACTGTGACAAAATTACTCCGGGCATGATGATGGCAGCAATGCGCCTTAACATTCCGGTAATTTTTGTTTCTGGTGGCCCGATGGAAGCCGGTAAAACCAAGCTTTCAGACCAAATCATCAAGCTCGACTTAGTTGATGCGATGATCCAGGGTGCCGATAAAAATGTTAGTGACGAGCAAAGCGATCAAGTTGAACGCTCTGCTTGTCCTACGTGTGGTTCATGTTCTGGCATGTTCACCGCCAACTCAATGAACTGTTTAGCTGAAGCGCTAGGTTTAGCCCAGCCCGGCAACGGTTCAATGTTAGCAACTCATAGCGATCGTGAAGCGCTGTTTATCAATGCCGGTAAACACATCGTGAAACTATGTGAAGCGTTTTATAAAAATGACGATCCGCTGGCCTTGCCACGTGCTATCGCGACTAAACAAGCTTTTGAAAATGCGATGACCCTTGATATCGCGATGGGTGGTTCAACCAATACTGTCTTGCATCTAATTGCGATAGCCCAAGAAGGCAAGATAGATTTCACCATGGCCGACATCGACCGCTTATCTCGCGTCGTGCCACAGCTATGTAAAGTTGCGCCATCAACGCCCGATTATCACATGGAAGATGTTCACCGTGCCGGCGGCATTGTCGCCATTTTAGGTGAATTAGCCCGTGCTGGTTTATTACATACCGAAATTCGCAGCATGCTTGGTTTGTCACTCGCCCAAGTGATCGAGAAGTACGATATAACCATCACTGACGATCAAGCGGTTAAAGATTTTTACCGCGCAGGTCCTGCTGGCATTCGTACCACGAAAGCTTTTAGCCAATCTTGTCGTTGGGACACCCTAGATGACGATCGCGCCAATGGTTGTATCCGCAGCATTGAACATGCTTTTAGTTTAGAAGGTGGCCTTGCGGTGCTTGCGGGTAACTTGGCGACCAAAGGCTGTATCGTGAAAACGGCCGGTGTTGATGACGATAACTTAACGTTCTCTGGCCCGGCTCGAATTTTCGAAAGCCAAGACAGTGCAGTTAAGGGAATTTTAAGCGGTAAAGTTGGTGCTGGCGACGTCGTTGTTATTCGCTATGAAGGCCCACGTGGCGGCCCTGGCATGCAAGAAATGCTCTACCCGACCACTTATCTAAAGTCGATGGGACTAGGCAAAAAATGTGCCTTAATTACCGACGGTCGCTTCTCTGGCGGCACCTCTGGCTTGTCGATTGGTCACGTTTCTCCAGAAGCAGCATCAGGTGGCGACATCGGCTTAGTTGAAGAAAACGATATCATTGATATTGATATTCCTAACCGTAGTATCGCCATTCGCATTAGCCCGCTAGAATTAGCCAGTCGCCGCAGCGAGATGGACGCTAGAGGTAACAAAGCGTGGAAGCCAGTTGATCGTAAGCGTAAGGTCTCAATTGCCTTGCAAGCCTACGCAATGTTAGCCACCAGCGCTGATATGGGCGCGATCCGCGATCCAAGCCTGTTTGAGCCAGAAGATTAATATCTAGTCTGGTTTGTTCAAATATGCGCTGGATTAAACTCAGCGCAACGAACAACAATCACGGCACTAATACTGATCACGGCGCAATCCGTGATCTTAGTTTGTTTGATAAGGAAGATTAACAATGTCGGACCAGCAACTTAGCGGCCACGATTATTTAAAGAAAATTCTCCAAGCTCAGGTTTACGATGTCGCTTGTGTGACACCGCTTGACTCGCTAAAGAAATTGTCAACGCGCTTGGGCAATAATGTCTTGCTCAAACGTGAGGACAAGCAACCGGTATACAGCTTTAAACTGCGCGGTGCATACAACAGAATAGCTCAGCTAGATTCAGCGCAATTAGCCTGTGGCGTAGTTGCGGCCTCAGCCGGTAATCACGCCCAAGGCGTGGCACTGTCAGCGAAAACACGCGGTACCAAGGCGACTATCGTGATGCCTCGTACTACGCCTGATATCAAAGTAGATGCGGTCAGAAGTTTTGGCGGTAAAGTCGTACTGCATGGCGATAGTTTCGATCAAGCCAATCAACATGCAAAAATGCTCGCCGAAACTCAAGGCATGATCTTAATTCCACCTTTTGATGATTGCGATGTCATTGCTGGTCAAGGCACGGTCGCGATGGAGTTGTTGCAGCAACATCGCCAAATCAATACCGTGTTTGTGCCCGTTGGCGGTGGCGGCTTAATTGCCGGGATTTCGGTGTACCTAAAAATGTTACGCCCAGACATTAAAATTGTCGGGGTTGAACCAACTGATTCAGCCTGTTTAACTGCGGCATTAGCCGCTGGTGAACCTGTAGATTTAGAACGCGTTGGTTTATTTGCCGATGGCGTTGCGGTTAAACGCATTGGTGAAGAACCATTTCGATTGGCCCAGCAATATGTCGATGAAATGGTTAATGTGTCTAGCGATGAAATTTGCGCCGCGGTTAAAGATATTTTCGAAGACACCCGCGCAATTGCCGAACCCTCTGGCGCATTAGCCTTAGCCGGATTAAAGAAATATCAGCAGCAACATCAGCTAGAAGATCAGCACTTAGTGGCAATATTGTCAGGCGCCAATGTCAATTTCCACGGCCTGCGTTATGTTTCAGAGCGCTGTGAATTAGGCGAGAAAAAAGAAGGGATCATGGCGGTTACTATCCCTGAGGAAAAAGGCAGCTTCCGCAAGTTTTGCCAAATCTTAGGTGGCCGTGCCATTACCGAGTTTAACTATCGCTATGCCAATAGTAGTAGTGCCAATATTTTTGTCGGCTTAAAACTGGCCAACGGCGAAACAGAACTCAACTCAATGATCGACAACTTAAGCCAGCAAGGTTATGCGGCGCAAGATTTGTCGAATAACGAATTAGCTAAACTGCATGTCCGTTATATGGTGGGTGGCCGTCCATGCCAGCCACTGACCGAACGCTTATTTAGTTTTGAATTTCCTGAGTGCCCTGGTGCACTGATGAACTTTTTAACCACGATGGGCGAAAATTGGAATATTAGCTTATTCCATTACCGTAACCACGGCGCAGCATTTGGCCGAGTTTTAGCCGCGTTTGAGCTACCCGACGAGCAGCTAAATGACTTCACTAGTCATTTAGAGCAATTAGGCTACCAATACAAAGACGAGACTGAAAATCCTGTTTATCAGAATTTTTTAAAGTCATAAATCGCAAATAATTTTTTAACTTTTAGGAAATATAATGACCATTACTTCATTTCACCCTACTCCACGCACCCTAATGGGCCCTGGCCCTAGTGATGTATCGCCACGCGTTTTAGAAGCACTAAGCCGGCCAACAATTGGCCACTTAGATCCTGAATTTGTCGGCATGATGGATGAAGTAAAGTCATTACTTAAATACGCCTTTCAAACCGAAAATGAATTTACCATTGCCGTTTCAGCCCCTGGTTCAGCCGGGATGGAAACGTGTTTTGTTAACTTGGTTGAGCCCGGCGAAAAAGTAATTGTTTGTGTTAATGGCGTGTTTGGCAGCCGGATGGTTGAAAACGTTGAACGCTTAGGCGCAACAGCCGTTGTGGTCAGCGATGACTGGGGAAAACCAGTAGATTGTGACAAAGTAATCGCGGCGTTTAAAGCCAACCCAGACGCTAAGTTTTTAGCTTTTGTTCATGCCGAGACGTCAACTGGCGCTTTATCTGATGCGAAAACCTTGTGTCAAATTGCCCGCGATCATGACGCATTGTCGATTGTTGATGCAGTGACCTCACTAGGCGGCGTTGAATTGCGCGTTGACGATTGGGGCATTGATGCGATTTATGCTGGCAGCCAAAAATGTTTGTCATGTGTACCGGGTCTTTCACCGGTTAGTTTTAGCCCGCGCGCGGTTGCTAAGCTAGAGCAGCGCCAAAGCAAGGTTCAAAGCTGGTTCCTCGACCAAACCTTAGTAATGGGTTATTGGAGCGGCAAAGGCAAGCGTAGCTATCACCATACGGCTCCAGTTAACTCATTGTATGCCTTGCACGAATCACTGCTAATGTTGCAGCAAGAAGGGCTAGAAAATGCTTGGGCTCGTCATGCCAAGCAACATTTAGCATTAAAAGACGGCTTGCGTGAATTGGGTATTGAATTTATTGTCGATGAGGCTTATCGTTTGCCGCAACTTAATACCGTGCTTATTCCAGCGGGTGTTGATGATGCCGCGGTAAGAACAAGACTGTTAACTGAATTTAACCTCGAAATCGGTGCCGGACTTGGCGTATTCGCTGGCAAAGCATGGCGCATTGGCTTAATGGGTTATGCCGCCCGCAGTGAAAACGTAGCATTATGTTTAGCGGCACTAAAATCGGCCTTAAAATAAAAGAATTGAATCTAACATGACAAAAGTATTAGTAAATGGCGCCCGTGGGCGCATGGGACAAGAAGCGGTTAAAGCGATCAACAACGATAGTGAGCTGACCTTGGTTGGTGAAATTGATTATCAAGATGATTTAACCGCAAAGATTAATGAATTTAAACCCGATGTTGTAGTCGACTTTACCGCTGCATCAGCCGGTTTTGCCAATACTCAAATTATCTTAAACGCCGGTGCCCGCCCGGTGATTGGCACTAGTGGTTTTGTTGAAGATCAAGTCGCGCAATTACAGCAACTGGCTAAAGAGAAAAGCTTAGGCGGCTTAATCGCGCCTAATTTCTCCGTTGGCGCGGTATTAATGATGAAGTTTGCCGCCGAGGCCGCTAAGTATCTGCCTGATGTTGAAATCATTGAAGCTCACAGTCCACAAAAAGAAGAAAGCCCATCTGGTACAGGCATTCGCACCGCTGAAATGATTAACGATGCGCGCAATGCCGCTGCTGCGATCAAAACCAGTGATAAAGAGCTAATTGAAGGCGCTCGTGGCGCTGACATTGGTGGCGTTAAGCTGCATTCTATTCGCTTGCCAGGTGTTATCGCCCAGCAAACCGTGTTCTTTGGTGGTTTAAGTGAAACCCTAAAAATTGAACACAATTCGCAACACCGCGAATCGTTTATGCCCGGCGTAGTATTAGCCTGTAAGCAAGTGGTTAAACATAATGAGTTAGTTTATGGGCTAGAGCATTTAATGGATTAACAGCCCTATGCAACAAAATAAAGGCGCTGCACTAACGTAGCGCCTTTATTTTTATCACGTCAAAAATCCGTGTCACTCATCGCATCTCTTAGTAACAACACGGTTAATCATAGCCACACCATAACTCCTTGGTTATAATGCGCTCAAATAGCCCAACCGACTGGCTAATCAATCATTGCTCGCTAGGAATACCATGAAAAAAACATTTGCACTTTCTCACCCTAAAATTAATCTTGCTCGACTGGTAGAGTCAATTAAACACGATGTCAAAAAATACATCAAACGTGAGCGTAATAAAAAACTGCCTGCGTCTGTCGATTTTTGGGACTTTGACTGTAAATATGGCGAGAGCGCTGAAACGGCTGAAGTTGTTCACATTTCGACCCTTAATAAATTAATCGATCAAGCTGAGCAGCAGCAGTTAGAGTCATTTTATTTAGAAATTATGGTTAAGCCGGGTGTGCGCACCAAAAAGCCTGACGCTCAAATAGAAGAGGAAGAAGGTTAATTCCTTTAGGTTAGGATAGGTTTGCTGGTACTGCTATTTTCGTCCCTGAAAATAGCGCCCAGCACAGCCCTAATTACCGCGCAATTTCTAGGTGCGGATAAACACCATCAGCGTTGCTAAGACAGGCATTAATGCCATAAACCTGCTCAATCCGAGTTTGACTTAACACCTCACTGCAATCACCTTGAGCCATTATTGTTCCCTGCTGCAATAGATAACAACGGTCTGAAAAACTCGCAGCCAAGGCTAAATCATGCACCACTGCTAACACCCCCACCCCGCGCTGACATAAGGCTTTAGCAACTTTCATCACTTGATATTGATGAAATAGATCAAGGCTCGAGGTCGGTTCATCAATCAACAAAAATGGTTTTGCTTGGTTAGGATCATCAAGGGTTGGCAGCAGTTGATTGATCACCCGCGCCAATTGCACCCGTTGTTGCTGGCCACCCGAAAGCGTAGTGATGTTTTTACGACGCAGAGCAAGCACATCGACCATCGCCATTGCCTGCTTGGCATAGTCTCGTAACTGCTTGGCGCTTAGTGACTCTTGATGTACATAACCGGCCATGGCGACCACTTCTTCAACCTCGAAGTCGAACATTAATTCGTAGCTTTGGCTCATCACCGCACGTGAGCGAGCAAGCTTTATCGCGCTAATCTCATGCAGGGGCTGATTGTCTAACGTCACTTGACCGCGGCTAGGGTTAATATCGCCACTTAACACCTTAAGCGCAGTCGACTTTCCCGCCCCATTAGGCCCAAGCAAGCTCACAAACTCACCACGCTTTAGGGTTAAATCACAATGCTGTAAGGCTAGATAACCAGAAAAATCAATATTAACATCGGTTAGTTTTAGCATAATTAATTGAGCTTCTTGTAAGATTTAAGCAATACAGCCATAAAAAATGGGCCGCCAATCGCGCTAGTAATTAAGCCAATTGGCACCTCCGAGGGAATAATAATGGTGCGAGCAATTAAGTCGGCTAAGGCCAATAAACTGCCGCCAAACAAGATACTCGCAGGGAACAAGTATCTATGGTCAGGGCCAATAATCATCCGCAGCAGATGCGGCACGATAAAGCCGACAAAACCAATCATCCCGCAAATCGCGACGCTGGCGCCAACACACAGCGCGGTAAAGAAGAACACCTGCTTTTTTAGCTGATCGACTCCAACACCAAGGTGCTTGGCTTGTGCTTCACCTAATAAATACAAATTAAGCGGTTTGGCTAAACGTAACAAGGCGACAATTGAGACAATAATCGCGCATAACGAGGGCATAAGCAGCGACCAGCTATTGCCCGCCAGCGATCCCATGCTCCAGAACGTCATGTCACGCAGCGCTTGGTCGTCACTAATATAGGTTAATACTCCGGTGACCGAGCCGACCATGGCATTAACCGCAATGCCTGCAAGCAAGAGACTGATAACACTCAACTGGCCTTGACCACTACTGAGCCGATAAATAAATGCGCAGATTAATAAGCAGCCGATAAAGGCACCTAACGGCAAGGCATAAAGACCAAATTTATCGACAAAGCCCGCCAATAAACTATTACCGAGCACTATCACCATTATCGCGCCAAGAACCGCGCCACTTGATACACCGATAAGGCCGGGATCTGCCAACGGATTTCGAAAAATAGCCTGCATAGCAGCCCCGCAAATGCTTAGTCCGGCACCAACCACAAAGGCTAAGATCAAGCGAGGTAAGCGGATCTGCCAAATAATCGCGTTTTGCATTTCTTGCTGGCTATTGCCGAGTAGCACATTGACAATGGTCGATAAATCAATTGCTACGCCGCCAATGCCAATGTTCAAAAAGAACAGTAATATCACGCTAATGAGTAAAACAGGCAGGATTAATTGGCGACTACGTGCCCGATTAAATGCCGTTTCGCTAAGTGCCAACATCGATTAACCTCCCGAACTGGTGCGTGCATAGCGAAATTGATAATTTTCAGGCAGCTTGGCATCTGGGTGTAACCAAGTAGCGAGCTCAACCACCGCCTGCGGGCTCCGCGGCCCCATCCCTAATAAATAAGTGCCATCAATGGTAAAAATCTGTTTGTTTTTAACTGCATTACTAAATTTAAAGTGTGGCAGCTGTTCAACCTTAGCCAACTGATCTTGGCCATGACGTCCCATGGTAATGATGACATCGGGATTAATCGCCAAAGCCGCCTCCGTTGACAGTGGCTTCCAACCAGTGAGCTCGCCAGTCGCATTTTTCGCACCAGCCGCGAGCAATACCTCGTGGGCAGAGGTGCCACGGCCAGAGACCAGCGGTTGGCCATTACGCAAACTCAATACAAATAGGACTCGCGGTTGGCGCTTAACTTGAGCCAGTAAATGACTTAAGGCTTGGCGATCAATTTTTAACGATTGCGACAAAAGCTGCCCTTGGGGTTCGCTGTCGACTATTTTAGCGATAGTGATAATTTTTTGTTCGATCCCAGCCAAGTTATCGTGTTGATCTAGCGTGGTCACTGCCAGTTTTGTTTGCTTGAGTTGGTTCAGAATTTTATGCGGTCCAGCATCGGCTTCAGCTAATAACAAGTCAGGGTTGAGCGACAACACCCCTTCCGCAGAAAGGTTACGCACGTAGCCAATTTGCGGCTTATCATTCGCTTTAGCAGGAAAAGTGCTGGTTGAATCAACACCGACAATTTTATCTTGCTGACCCAAACGATAAATTATTTCGGTAATTGAGCCGCCTGCAACCACGATCCGCTGCGCTTTTTGCTGATTATTTTGCGCAAGTGCGGCGCAAGAAAAACTAATAAATGCAGCGCTTAATAAAACGCTGCTCGAAAAAATACCACAAAGTCTATTCATTGTTCCTGCCATGACTTTATTCTCGATCAAGATTAAGTTAAACTTAATGATAACAATTTACATTAAGATTTAGCAAATGATTAAAGTTAATGGTTAGAATATTTTTTTGTGCATTGCTTGCCACAGTATTGGCTGCTTGGGCGCTAGCGGCGAGTCCTGAGCAGCATAACATTAACTTTACTCAAGGTGCGCCTGCCCCGCGGGTGAGTTTGAAAATGATTCAAGGAGCGATGCAAGCGCAACAGCAATCGCAGCTAGCCCACGATGTCACTACACCGCCACTGCCCTTGCTGCCGCCAGAGCGGGCATTAGAAACCAACTTTAGCGGTAAAAAACATCTCGCAATTGAAAAAAAACAACCTGTTCTGATTAAATCACCGGTTAGCAAAGCCGCTAAACCTAAGCGCATAAAGCCAATAAAAAAAGTAGTTAAAAAGATGGATAAGCCTGATCCTAAGGTTAAAGTCCAACCAAAAAATAAGCGGCCGCCACCTAAAATAAAACCGACGCAGCCGAAAAACAAGCAACAAAAAGCGCAAGTACAAGCAAGCACGACCGTGCAGCGCAACAAAACTTCAAGCGCGCAACAGGTGACCCAGTTACAACGTCTTCCTCTGTTTAAAGCACCGCGCCCAACTTTAATTTACCCTCGACTGGCCAAGCGCCGAGGTTATCAGGGCCAAGTTCAACTGAGCATAGAGCTGGGGCCAGACGGTGCAATCCTTGCCATTAAACTTATCAAGAGTTCAGGTTATTCAGTACTCGATAAAGCCGCAATTAACAACGCAAAGCAATGGCAGTTTCACCCGATAAATCAACAAGGCAGCGCAACAACCGTTAGGTTTGCGGTGCCGATTAATTTTACTCTCAATAGTTAGGAGCATTAGATGCCTCAATGGTTTTTAAGCGTCGGCATTATGTCATGGCCGCTACTCGTTTTATCAGTGCTGGGTTTAACCTTGGTTTTTGACCGAATTTGGGTTTTCAGCTTAGCCAGCTATCAATACTTCCAGCTAAAGAAAAGTAATGGTCCGCTTTACACTTGGTTGCAATCGCATCATCTAGCAACGCCACAACTGCGAGACGATGGCGCGATGTTATGGCTCAATTGCTGGCAAAACAAGCTGCAGCAACGTTTGGCTTTGCTGTCTGTTGTCGCATCATTGGCGCCATTAATGGGTTTATTAGGCACAGTTTGGGGGCTTATCTTGATGTTTCAAAAAATTGCGCAAACGCAAGCCGCCGTGACACCGGCACTGCTAGCCGATGGTTTGTGGGAAGCGATGTACTCGACCATGGCTGGTTTGTTCGTGGCTATTCCAGCCCTATTTATCGCCCAATGTTTTAATGGCTTTAATCAACAACTGGTCGATGCGTTTATTTTGCGAATTAATGAGTTGAACTTTAGCTTAAATCATCCTGAGGTTAAGCATGTTAAAACCTAAGCAAACTTCAGCCCTATCAGTGGCAATGCCAGATTTAACTGCGCTACTGGATGTGTTGTTTATTATGTTGGTTTTTTTATTGCTAAGCGTCGCTGTGCGTTTGGATATGCTTGAGGTGACCTTACCACAAGTCGGTGAAGACGCTGCGCAAGTGGCTGTAAAACGAGAGCCTGTTGTTCTCTCGGTACGAATCCAAGACGGCCAACTTCAATATGGTTTGGCGCAGCAACAATTTAGCGAGCTAGCCCCACTGTTAAATCAACTCGAAAGCAGCAAACCCAAAGCGTTGGTATTGGCTATCGATGCCAAATTACCAAGCGAACACACCATCGCGCTATTAGCAAAACTCTCCCAGTTAAACATTGAATTGGCAAACATCCTCATTAAACACCAATAAAGAAATGAGAATGATTTACATTTGTATTTGGTTGTATATAATGCCCGTCACATTCGGATCTAAATTCAATCATACCATCGGAGAAGTATCATGCGTTTATCTATGCTGGCTTTAAGTGTGTCCAGTTTACTTGCTGCTAATGCCACGGCTAATCAAATAACCGAGCTAGACCTGCAACCGACCACTCAACTACAAGCGGTAACTGTGACCGCAACTCGTACTGAAAAAACCGTGCTCGACTCGGCTCAAGCGATTAATGTAATTAGTAATGCCGAAATCGAACGAACACAAGCAACTAATGCGTTTGATGCTATTTCTTCAATTCCGAATGTCATTGCCTCTGGCGGACCGGTTCCTAATGGTCAAAAATTTAGTATTCGTGGTTTTGATCAAGCTGAAGATGTGCTTGTTACTATTGATGGCGCGGTGCAAACGTTTGAAAAGTATCGCATGGGCAGTTTCTTTAGCGATGTCGACCTTTATCGACAAATTAGCGTAAAACGTGGCCCTAGCACGGTATTACATGGTGGTGGCGCCCTTGGCGGTTTAGTGCAGTTCGAATTAAAAGACGCCGCTGACTTCTTAAAACCTGGCGAGCAATATGGCGCGAAAGTAAAACTAGGCCATCACAGCAATAACGATCAAAACAATGGCTCGGTGTTTGCTTACGGTGCCCCGACCGAAAACAGTGACTTTTTAGTCGCTGTTAGTAAAAAAGAAAGTAATGACTTTGAGTTGTCAGACGGCAATACGTTAGAGAACTCAAGCATTGAATCTGATGCTTTCTTAGTTAAAGGCAATTATTTTATCGATGATGCCCAATCGCTAAGTGCGTCATTGAGTCAAACCGATGACAGTAAACGCTCCGAGTATAACACCACCGACCAAGGTTCGTGGGCCACTATCTATCGTGAAGTTGTTCAAAATGCTTTGAATCTTAGCTATCAATTTCAACCGAGCGATAACCCATTAATTGATTTAACTGTAAAATACGGACGTACCCAATCACAGGTTAATGAAAAAGATCCTGTCGGACCATACGCTGCCCGTTTGGCGCAAAATGGTAAATACGAATACAATATTAACACTTTAGATATCAGTAATACTTCACGATTAGGCAAACACCAGCTAACCTATGGCATTGAGTACACCGATAAAGAACGCGTCGGTATCGAAACAACAAATAATGTGACAGGGGAAGTTTCGTCGCAACCCGCTGGCCAGCAACAACGTTTGGGTATATTCATTCAAGATGAAATCAGTTTCAATAAACTAACGTTAATTGGTGGGCTACGTTATGAAGAATATAGCTCACAAGCCACTGCTAACCTAAATTCTACTTTTGATAATTTAGATGCTGAGCATGATGATGTCGGCGGCGCTATTTCTGCCAATTATGCAATCAACGATAACATCAGTGTATTTTATAACTATCAACAGGGTTTTCGCGCGCCATTGCTTGATGAACTTTATGATACTTACCAGGGACGAAACCCGAACCCTAATCTAGCAATAGAGCACAGCAGCAGCAATGAATTTGGTGCCACCTATGATGTCCGTAATATTATCACCAGCAATGATGTTTTAACGGCTCGTTTAATGCATTTTGATATCGATGTCGACGATGAAATAATCTCAGTAACATCAACCGCAGCACCACAGGCGCGATATATTAATACCGGTGGTAATTCGCGTGACGGCATTGAGTTTGAAGTTAACTATGCAACTAACGACGTTCAAGTGGCTATGAGCTATAGCAATATAGACGGTAAAGACGAAACAAATACCCCACTATGGAAGCTGCCTGCCGATAAATTAACTCTGGATATTGGCCGTAATTTTATCGACAAGACAGTCTATGTCGGTATGCAGTGGAGCAAAGTTAGCTCACGAACCGTGCAAGTTTACGATAGCGCTACACGGACATACAGTGCCGGTCAACATGATGGATATCAGTTAACGAACCTGCACACCAGCTGGCAACTAAACGATGCATTGAAACTACAGCTAAGCGTCGATAATATATTCGATAAAGAATACCAAGTAGTAGCAGGCACCGGCGGCGGTATTGGTAATTACGGTGTTGGCCGAAATGTTAAAACTCAACTGACTTACGAATTTTAAAATGACTGGCCGCGGCGCATGTCGCGGCTAAATAATGGAGCACATAATGACTCAATTACTCGATGACTACCAAGCGTTAACCCTAAGCCAACCAAAAATCAGGATGATTGACGCCGCTAACGAGCTTAAGGTGAGCGAAGGCGAGCTAATTGCTGCCCATGTTGGCCAAACTAATGAACTGGGTGCAATACGTCTCAACGATGATCTTGGTGGCATTATAAAGTCACTTAAAAAACTCGGCCGAGTCATGGCCCTAATGCGCAATGAGTTTGTGGTAAGTGAAATTAGTGGCTGTTATGAAAAAATCTATATCAGTAATGAAGACGGTAAGCTTAGTGGTATTGCCATTAACCCTGGCGGTATTGACCTACGTTTCTTCTTCGAGCACTGGCATAGTACTTACGCAGTAACGAGCGGAAAATTATCGAGCATTCAATTTTTTGATCGCCACGGTGCTGCGATTCAAAAAGTCTACCTCAAAGACGAAAGTAAACGTCAGAACTATGATGATTTAATTACTCAATATCGTCATGTTGAACAAAACACTCAATTATCTGTGTCACCGCAACCAACACTGGTTAGTGACGAGCTTGATGATACGGCTGTCGAAATAGCAGCTCTAACTCAAGGCTGGAGTGAAATGACAGACGTGCATCAATTCCCGGCGTTATTGAAAAAGTATCATGTTGGGCGCCGTCAAGCATTGCGATTAATTGATGACCAATGGGCGAAGTCGGTTGACGTCGATTGCCTAAGCAGATTACTAGAGCTTGCTAAAGAAAAAGAAACTCAAGTGATGGCTTTTGTGGGCAACCGCGGCATAGTGCAAATATTCTCAGGGTTAGTCGACAATCTTAAAGCAATCGAAGGTTGGTACAACGTATTAGATCCTGACTTTAACCTGCACGTTAAAACACAAGGGTTAGCAGAGGCTTATGTTGTAAATAAACCGACAGATCAAGGTGGTGTAATGGTAAGCTCAGTCGAGTTTTTCAACCAACAAGGTGAAACCGTATTAACCTTCTTCGGCCGTCGTACTGAAGGAAAAACTCAATCACCGCAGTGGCACCAAATTATTGCCGAGTTATCGACACCAATTTGCACGACTGTTAGCTAAATAGTCAACAAGCCTATAATACCAAGCACGCTCCTGTTCTAGTCATCGCTGTTTAAAAATGAGCGAAGTAGGAACAGGCAGCAATCAATTATTAATCTTGTTCTTTGCGAGCGTTAAGTAAACTGCTATTGGTCTGTTATAAGTTGACCAAATTTAAGCGGAACCACCTCAACAGTGGTCTGATAGCCTGTTTCAAACAATTGCTCTTTTTGCTCGTCCGTTAATTCAAATTGAACCGGCGAGCTGTGCCCAGTATTAATCACAATAGTACTATGCCAATAGTTTTCGTTAATAAATTCTCGTGATATCGTGGTTAAAAAAGTGCGAATTAGTAGGGTCACATAGTCTTTGATCGGGAATATGCCCCCAGGCTCAATATCATCAGTATCATATTCCCCGCGTAGCCGAAAGCACAAAACGGGGGTACCATCGCCAGCCCAGTCACGATGCAAAGCCTCTTCAGATAAAATACTGCCATCAACCATCAAACTGTTGCCATACGATTTAAAGCTAAAGAGTAAAGGAATCGACATCGAGAAGCGCACTGCTCTTGAGATCTTAAGATTAGGTGTATTATAGCGGTCGAAAATTACTGGCATGCTACGTTTAACGTCGGTAGCTACAATATGTAGATCCTTATTAATATCGCTAAATGTGGCTCCCTCTAGTAAGTTATCAAGCCAAGCCTCAAATTTATTACCGTTACAGAGTCCACCATGCCGGATCAGCGAATAAAGGGAAAACCCCTTAAACTGGTTAAAATCTGTAGTCATCGCGATATTTTTAACTTGAGCAACCGACATACCACTAGCATAGAGGCTTGAAATAATACTTCCTCCCGACACTCCCACAATATGGTCGAATGAAAAATCTAGATCATTTAACGCCGCTAAAATCCCAAGATGAGCTGGTAATCGGGTTCCCCCGCCGGCAAAGATCGGAACTATCATTTTTTTTGTCATATATTAGCAATCCCATGGTGTCATTAAATTTTAGACAGGATTCTAGGCTTTACAAACAATGAGTGAAATACTCTGAATATCTTCCTTGTCCGGATCCCTGCCTATGACGGCTATGGACTCGCATATTGTTTTTTAATGCGCAGACGAAAAAGCCCCAGCATTTCTGCTGGGGCGTTATTCTCAATAGGTGATTGGCAATGACTAAGTCGCTCTTTCCGTGCCTTCGACTCTATTCTAGCGCTAAACCGTTCCGTTCGTTGCTGCGAGCTAGATCTTGCAACGACTACGTCGTCGACGATTAATCTTATCTTTTGTACCCGCTAGCGACGACGGTCCATCGACTTGCTATATTTTTATTCTACGCATACGAAAAAAGCCCCAGTCTTTCGACTGAGGCTTTATTCTAATACCAATTCCGTTAATTTTGTGATCTAATGCGGCTTATGTAAAGGGAGCGTATATGACTCAAACTATTTCAC